>NZ_JAAGPM010000024.1:0-70349 GCF_017104865.1 Burkholderia sp. Ac-20349 | reverse complement strand
GCACGAACCGCTTCGACAGCATTACGCGCTTCATCACCGAGCTGGAAGTCGGCAGCGTGAACGTGCGCGAAGTACCGGGCTACCGGCTCGAACTGACGCCGTTCGGCGGCGTGAAGGATTCGGGGCTGGGGTACAAGGAGGGTGTGCAGGAAGCGATGAAGAGCTTCACGAACGTGAAGACGTATTCGCTGCCGTGGTGAGCGAGGCGGGGAGGGGCGTGCCACGCCCTCCCGCCGCCAATAGCGTTACTGATAGAAGTTGAGCGTGACCATGGCCGAACGGCCCGGTGCCCACGTCGCGTAGATCGGATACGCGCTCGCGTAATACTTCTTGTCGAACAGGTTCTGCACGTTCAGTTGAACGTCCATCGTCTTGTTCACGCGCCACGTTGCGGCCGCATCGAAGCGCGCGTAGCCGGGCGTCCATTTCTTCGTCGTCGCGGATACCGACGCGTAGGTCTGGCTCATCACCGTCGCCCCGGCGCCGAGCGTGAGCTTCGGCATCACGTCGTAGCTCGTCCACAGCGTGAAGTTGTGCTTCGGCACCATCACCATCGGCAGGCCCGATGCGCCCGGGCTGCCGGGGCCCGCGTCGGTCGTGATCGCGTTCAGGTACGAGTAGCCGCCGAACACGTGCCACTTCCGCGTCAGGTTGCCCGCGAAACCGAATTCGAAGCCGCGCACGCGCTGCTTGCCCGCGTTGACCGTGTGACCAAGGCCGTCGCTGACGCGCGCGTTGGTCTTCTCGGTCTGGAACAGTGCCGACGTCAGCGACAGCTGGTCCTGCAGCACGTCCCACTTCGCGCCGACCTCGATGTTGCGCGAGCGCTCGGGGGCGAGGTCCTGGTTCGTCGCAGTGATCTGGTCGGTGCCGCCGCCGAGGCCGCCGTTCGACCCTGGCGGGTTCGACGACGTGCCGTACGACGCATACAGGCTCACGTTGGTCACCGGCTTGAACACGAGGCCGAACTGGTAGCTGAACAGGTTCGACGTGTTCGACAGGTCGGCCACGCCGGCTTGCTTGCCGGTCGTGTCGTAGCGGTCGAAGCGCAGCCCCGTGTTGAACTGCCAGCGCTCGGACAGCTTCACGGTATCGAAGATGTACGCGGACACCGTGTCGGTGCGCGTGTTCGTCGTCGGGCCGGGGAAGCCCTTGTCGCCGTTCAGCACGACGCTGCCGGTCCACGGCATGTTCGGGTTCCAGCCGCCCGCGAGCGGCGTGCAGTTGCCGGCCACCGAGCAGGGGCCGCCCGAGCGGATGTTGTTGCCGGCGGAATCCGACACGAGGTAGCCCTCGTAGCGCGCCTGTTCATGGCTGAACTCGACGCCGGCCGTCATCGTGTGCTTCATGCCGAACAGGCTGGCGCTGCCGGTCACTTCGGTCTGGTTCGAGAAGCCGTTGAGCGCGTACTTGCCGCTCTTCGCCTGCAGGCCCAGCATGTTCGGGTTCGACGCGAGGATCTGCGGATTCGTCGCGACGTAGTCGAGCGTCGAGCGGCCGAACATCGTCGTGTTCTTCAGTTTCCAGTCGTCGTTGAGCTTGTGCTCGACTCGCACCTGGGCGGTGTCGGTCTGCCCGTAGCGGTAGTCGCGCGTGTTCAGCCCGAAGAACTGCCCGCGATCGGTCGGCACCGGCGTACCGCCCGTCGAACGGAACGGCACGCTGAAGTCCGGCATGTCGTACGAGTTCATGTGGTAGTAGCTGACCGTGACCGTGGTCGGCGTGTTCAGCCCGAACACGATCGACGGCGCGACGCCCCAGCGCTTGTTGTACACGTCGTTGCGGCCGGCCTGGTTCGCGTCGTGGCCCATCACGTTCAGGCGCACGGCCGTCGTGTCGTTGATCTTGCGGTTCGCGTCGACCGTCGCGCGCTTGTAGCCGTCGGTGCCGAAGCCGATGCTGCTGTTGATGAAGTCGTCGTTCTTCGGCGTCTTCGTGACGATGTCGATGCTGCCGCCCACCGAGCCGCGGCCCGCGTAGACCGAATCGGGGCCCTTGATCACGCTGATCTGCTCGACCGCGAAGGTCTCGCGGTTCTGCAGCCCCGAGTCGCGCATGCCGTCGACGAAGATCGAGTTGCGCGATTCGAAGCCGCGGATCACCGGGCGATCGGCCGACGGGTTCGCGGCCGCATCGCCGCCGAGGAACGTGATGCCCGGTACCGAGCGCAGCGCGTCCGCAAACGACGTGACGTTCTTTTCCTTGATCAGTTGCTCGGGGATCACCGTGACCGAGCGCGGCGTATCGAGCAGCGGCGCGGTGAACTTGTACGACGGCGAGCGTTTCACCTGCATGTCCGACAGCGCGGACGACTGGACCGCGATCGTCGGCAGCGTCGCCGGCACGTCGGCGGACGGGGCCGGTTGGTCGGCGGCGGCGGGAACAGGGGCGGTTTCGGCGGAAGCGAGCAGCGGCGTCAGGAACACGGAGCAGGTCAGCGCCGATACGAGGGCGCGAGGCCTCGTCTTGAACTGGGCGGGCATATCGGGAAGCAACGGAAGATTCGGTGAACGGGTGCGTTTTCTCGATGCCGGCCGGGCAGGCGAGGGGCATCGGAAACGTCAATGTAAATGCGTATGATTCGCGTTAGCGGTCGCAATTGTACGGATTGGTACCAAATATGTAAACGATTGAATGGTTTTTGTACTAAATCGGTCAGGTTTTCGTGGGGGCACGATTGCCTTTGCGTCGCGTGCAACACGGCTTTCCATGACCCGACCGGCGCGCGGCGGCGGCGACTCGATACACTGCCGTACCGGTTGGACGGGCCCCGGCAAGCAGGCCCCGAGCAAGGAGACAACACACGATGGACACCCAACGCGCAGCAGTCGTCACGTACCGCGGCGATGCGATCGAGAACACGCACCTTGCCCATGTGGCGGTGGTCGATGCCCGCGGCGGGCTGCTGGCCCGGTTCGGCGATCCGTTCCGGATGACGCTCGCGCGCTCGGCGGCCAAGCCGGCCCAGGCGTTGTCGGTGATCGAGACGGGCGCGCCCGAGCGCTTCGGCTTCGACGATGCGGACATCGCGCTGATGTGCGCGTCGCACAGCAGCGAGGACCGGCATATCGAACGCACGCGCGCGATGCTCGCCAAAGTCGCCGCGCACGAATCGGACTTGCGTTGCGGCGGCCATCCGCCGTTGTCGGACGCGGTGTACCGGTCGTGGATCAAGCGCGACTACACGCCGACCGGCGTGTGCAGCAACTGTTCGGGCAAGCACGTCGGGATGCTGGCCGGCGCGCAGGCGATCGGCGCCGCGATCGCCGATTACCATCTGCCCGAGCATCCGATGCAGGTGCGCGTGAAGCACGTGGTGGCCGATGCGTGCGGGCTGCGCGACGACGAGGTCGACTGGGGCATCGACGGGTGCAACCTGCCGACGCCGGCGTTTTCGCTGGATCGGCTGGCGCGTCTCTACGCGTCGCTGGCCGACGGGGCGGATACGGTGGAAGCGGGCGGTGGCGCTGTCACCGATCGTGTGCGCGCGCTGGCGCGCATTCATCGTGCGATGACCGCCTATCCGGAGCTGGTTGCCGGCGACGGGCGCTATTGCACGGTGCTGATGAATGCGTTCGACGGGCAGGTGGTCGGCAAGCTCGGCGCCGATGCGTGCTACGGAATCGGCGTGCGGGCGTCGGCGCGCACGCGGGAGTTGGGCGCCGACGGCGCGCTCGGCATCTCGGTGAAGATCGAGGATGGCAATCTCGACGTGCTCTACATGGTCGTCAGCGAACTCCTCGAGCGGCTGCAGATCGGCACGGCCGCGCAGCGCGCACAACTGGCCGGCTTCCATCGGCCGCGGATGCTCAACACGCAGGGCGTCGAGATCGGGCACGCCACGTTCCCGTTCGAGTTGCAGCCGGCCTGAACGGCGCGGCTGCGCTACGGCCGCCGGCCTGCGACCCGGGCCATGCGCCGCGGCGCGCACGCGCCGGCCTGCCGGCCGACGCGAGCGTGAATGCCGGCGCGGGCGCTACGCGCTCGCGCCGCGAATCTTCGTCAGTTCCAGCTCCGACAGCTCGCCGATATGCGCGAGGTGTTCCGCGAGAAAGTCCTTCAGTACGCGCAGCTTCGCCGAGCTGCGCCGGTTCGCCAGATACGCGATGTAGATGTATTCGCCCGTCAGCCGGTTCTGCAGCCGGTAGCGCGGCAGCACGGCTTCGAGCCGGCCGCTCGCGAGCAGGTCGCGCACCAGCCAGATCTCGAACTCCGCGATGCCGAGCCCCGCGCAGGTCGCTTCGAGCAGCAGCTCCGAATGGTCGGTGACGAGGTTGCCGGCCGGCAGCAGGCTGTGATGCGCGTCGCCGTTCACGAGATCCCAGCGCGGATCGCCTTCGGGGTGCACGTAGCGCAGGCAGTTGTGCTGCCTGAGGTCGTCCGGCGTGGACGGGCGCCCGCAGCGGTCGAGATAGCCGGGCGTCGCGCACAGGATGCTGTCGTTGCGCGACAGGCGGTGCACGACGAGGTTGTCCAGGTAGTTCTCGCCTTCGTGAATGTCGAGATCGAAGCCGCCGGCCACGAGATCGTTGTGGTTGTCGGTGAGCCGCACGTCGAGCTGGATCGTCGGGTAGCGTGCGAGAAACGGCGCGACCAGCGGCGCGAGATGGCGGCGGCCGAATGCCACCGGCGCGGTGAGCTTCAGCGGGCCGCTCGGCTGCGCATTCAGTTCGGCGACGACGCGCAAGGTGTCGTCGAGATCGGCGATCAGCGTGACGGCGCGCTCCAGGTAGATATGGCCGGCTTCGGTGAGCGTCACGCTGTGCGTCGAGCGGTGCAGCAGCGCGACGCCGAGCGCCTCCTCGATCGCCGTGACCTTGCGCGCGACGGTCGACGTCGACACGTGCATCTCCTTCGCGACCGCCGAAAAACTCCCCGTTTCGACCACTCTCACGAACGCGCGCATCGCGCCCAGGTGATCGATGCCGGTTTCTCTCGCGCCTTTTTTCATTCGATTCTCGCCGTTGCGTCCCACGCAAAACCGCTTTCGATAATACAGAAGCGAGCTTGTTTTTGCAAAGGCATAGAATGCGAACCCGTCGCGTCGGGAAGCGGCGAACGACGAGCGGCACGAGACACTCAGGAGGGCACGATGACAGAAAACGGCTTCCGCGTCGAAGCGGATCTTTTAGGTAAACGAAGTATTCCGGACGAGGCGTACTACGGCGTCCATACGCTGCGCGCGAAAGAGAATTTCGACATTTCGGGTCGCACCATTGCGTCGCTGCCGTATCTCGTGATGGCGCTCGCCGCCGTGAAGGAGGCCGCGGCCGACGCGAACTGCGAGCTCGGGCTGCTGCCGCGGCCGTACCGCGATGCCATCGCCGCGGCGTGCGTCGAGATCCGCGAAGGGCGTCTGCACGACCAGTTCGTCGTCGACATCATCCAGGGCGGGGCCGGCACCTCGACCAACATGAACGCGAACGAGGTGATCTGCAACCGCGCACTCGAAATCATGGGGCACGCACGCGGCCAGTACGAGTACCTGCATCCGAACGAGCACGTCAACCTCGCGCAGAGCACCAACGACGTCTATCCGACCGCGATCCGGGTCGCGACCTGCTTCGCGGTCGAGCACCTGATCGAAGCGATGGCGCGCCTGCGCGACGCGTTCGCGGAGCGGGCCGATGCGTTCGCCGGTTTGCTGAAGCTCGGCCGCACGCAGTTGCAGGACGCGGTGCCGATGACGCTCGGCCAGGAATTCTCGACCTACGCGGTGATGCTGACGGAAGACATTGCGCGCCTGCAGGAAGCCGGCTGGCTGATTCGCGAGATCAACCTCGGCGCGACCGCGATCGGCACCGGGATCACCGCGCATCCGGAGTATGCGGAGAAGGCGCTGGTGGCGCTGCGGCGCATTACCGGGCTCGACCTGAGCACCGCGCCGAACCTGATCGAAGCGACGCAGGATTGCGGCGCGTTCGTGCAGGTGTCGGGCGTGCTCAAGCGCATCGCGGTCAAGCTGTCGAAGATCTGCAACGACCTGCGGCTGCTGTCGAGCGGCCCGCGCGCGGGGTTCGGCGAGATCAACCTGCCAGCCGTGCAGGCGGGCTCGTCGATCATGCCCGGCAAGGTGAATCCGGTGATCCCGGAAGTCGTCAACCAGGTCGCGTTCGAGGTGATCGGCAACGACCTGACCGTGACCTTCGCGGCCGAAGCCGGGCAGCTTCAGCTCAACGCGTTCGAGCCGGTGATCGCCAGCGCGCTGTTCCGCAGCTTCAGCCATCTGACGGCCGCGTGCACGACGCTCGCGCAGCGGTGCGTGAGCGGGATCACCGCGAATCCGGAGCGACTGCGCGAAACGATGGAGCGCTCGGTCGCGCTCGCGACCGCGCTGAACCCGTACATCGGCTACAAGCGCGCGACCGCCGTGGCGGCCGAAGCGCACGCGACCGGCAAGTCGATCCGCGAGGTCGTGCTGGAGCGCGCGTGGATGACCGACGCGCAGGTCGAAGAGGCGCTGCAGCCCGAAGCGCTGATCCGGCCGCGCGTGCTTTGACGCCGGCTGCGCGGCACCGGCACAGGCTGCCGGCGGCCCGCGCGCGATAGACCCAGACGCGCCCCCTGCGCGGGGCGCGGCACATCAAGAAACAACGGAGACTCACGATGAAACACAGCAGCGAGCGCCCGGCCGATCCGGCCGGCGGCGCGGATTCCCGTCATGCCGACCCCGATGCGATGTTCGCGTCGCACGAAGCCGGCTATGCGAAGCAGTTGAAGCCGCGGCATGTGCAGATGATCGCGATGGGCGGTGCGATCGGCACCGGCCTCTTTCTCGGGGCGGGCGGGCGCCTGCAGCACGCGGGGCCCGCGCTCGCGCTCGTGTATCTCGTTTGCGGCGTGTTCGCGTTCCTGATCATGCGCGCGCTCGGCGAGCTCGTGATGCACCGGCCGACCAGCGGCAGCTTCGTGTCGTACGCACGGGAGTTCATGGGCGAGCGCGCGTCGTTCGTCGCGGGCTGGATGTACTACCTGAACTGGGCGACGACCGGCATCGTCGACATCACCGCGGTCGCGATCTACATGAAGTACTGGGCCGTGTTCACCGACGTGCCGCAGTGGGTGTTCGCGCTCGGCGCGCTCGGGATCGTGTCGGTGATGAACATGATCGGCGTGAAGGTGTTCGGCGAGATGGAATTCTGGTTCTCGATCGTCAAGGTGGGGACGCTCGCGGTGTTCCTCGCGGTCGGCGCCGTGTTTCTCGCGAGCGGCCATCCGGTCGCCGGCCAGATGCCGGGGCTTCACCTGGTCGCGGATCACGGCGGGATCTTTCCGCACGGCATCCTGCCGGCCGTGCTGATCGTGCAGGGCGTCGTGTTCGCGTACGCGAGCATCGAGCTCGTCGGCGTCGCGGCGGGCGAGACCGCCGATGCGCGCAAGGTCTTGCCGAAAGCCATCAACAGCGTGATGTGGCGCATTGCGCTGTTCTACGTCGGCTCGGTCGTGCTGTTGACGATGCTGCTGCCGTGGACCGCATACAGCGCGCACGAAAGCCCGTTCGTGACGTTCTTCAGCAAGCTCGGCGTGCCGTACGTCGGCACCGTGATGAACGTCGTGGTGCTGACCGCCGCGCTGTCGAGCCTGAACTCCGGCCTCTATTCGACCGGGCGCGTGCTGCGCTCGCTCGCGATGGGCGGCTCGGCGCCGCGCTTCGTGTCGCGGATGAACGCGCGCGGCGTGCCGTACGGCGGGATCCTGATCACGGTCGCGATCAATGCGATCGGCGTGCCGCTGAACTACATCGTGCCGGCCCAGGCGTTCGAGATCGTGCTGAACATGGCGTCGCTCGGGATCATCACGACGTGGGGTTTCATCGTGATGTGCCAGATCCTGTTCCGTCGCGCGGTCGATCGCGGCGAGCTGAAGGCCGTGTCGTTCCGGATGCCCGGCGCGCCGTTCACGTCGTGGCTCACGCTGGCCTTCCTCGTCGGCGTGCTGGTGTTGATGGCATTCGACTATCCGGGCGGCACGTGGACCATCGCGACGATTCCGGTCGTCGTGCTCGCGCTGGTGGTCGGCTGGAAGCTGGCGAAGCGCGGTGCCGCGCGGGAGCAGGCGGCGGATGCGCTTGCGTCTGCGGCCACGCGCGCCGTTGCCGATCCGGCACGGGGCGCCTGAAGACGGTACGTGCCGGGCGCGCCGGCTCGTTCGCGAGCCAGCGCCCCGGCGCCCCGGCGCCTCGTGACAGTCAGTTCAACCCGGTGCGTTTGCCGATCCATCGGCCGAAATCGCCGGCCATCTCGTCGGTCAGTTCGTGGCCGGCGTCGTACAGCCGCGTGTCGTGCGCGACGCCGAGCGCCGTGAGTTTCGCGTCGGCGGTGTCGGCCCACGCGACGGGCAGCTTGTCGTCGAATCGGCCGTGCACGATCAGCGCATGGAGCGGGCGAAGCGCATCGCGCGGCGCGACCAGCGGATCGATTTCGGGCAGGATGCGCCCGCACAGCACGGCGAATGCGGCGACATCGCCCGGCGACGTGAGCCCGACGCTCGCGCTCATGATGCCGCCCTGGCTGAAGCCGGCGATCACGGTCGGCAACTCGGCGCCCGCACCGTCCCGCGCGTGGAAGGCACGCAGCAGCGTGATCAGCTTGAGGCGGCTGGCGTCGGCGCGGGCCGCGTCGATTTCGGGGCCGTTCGGGCCGAAGCGCACCGGAAACCACGCGTGCTGGTTGGGCCCGAACGTGAGCGGGGCGCGCAGGAACGCGATCTCGATGCGCGGATCGATGACGTCGGCCAGGTTCAGCAGGTTGGTCTCGTTGCCGCCGACGCCATGCAGCAGCAACAGGCGGGCAACGGGGCGGCCGGTGGCCGGGCGCAGCCGGTACTGGAGGCCCGACTCGGGATCGGTGGTCGGCGGCAGGACGTCGGTCATTGCGTGGGTCCGGAAAGGGGAGCGATGCGACAGTCTAGAGCGTGCGGACGGGGAGGTGAATCGCCGTTGTGCGATTGATTGTTTCCTGGTAGGAGTCAATCGGGTGTTCCACGGCGCACCGGTGCTAGTTTTTCATATGCCGATCGGATGACTCGTCACCGGAACACGTAGTTGCTAAAATAGATACATTTCGTAGATACATGAGGGGCGGGGATGGATACTGCCAAGATTTTCAAGCATGGCGGATCGCAGGCCGTCCGTCTGCCGAAGGATTTCCGTTTCGAAACGACCGAGGTCCGGATTCGTCGCCACGGTTCATCCGTCATTCTCGAACCGGTGCCGCAAGACTGGGCATGGTTGACACCGCTGATCGGCCCGGTCGACGCCGATTTCGAAGCCGCCGCAACGACCGAGCCTGCCGCTCAGGAGCGCCCGGGTCTGGACGTATTTGAATGAAATTTCTGCTGGATACCAATGCGGTAATCGCCATCATGAAAGGCGAGCCGGCCATGCTGGCTCTGCTGCGCACGTATCAGCCAGCAGATTTCGGCATGCCGGCAATCGTCGCGCATGAACTCTACTACGGTGCCTACAAGAGCCAGAGAGCGGCAGCGAACGTGGCACGTGTCGAGGCACTTCAGTTCGAGGTGGTGTCGTTCGATGTGGAAGATGCTCAGCACGCCGGCGAGATTCGTGCGCAACTGGCCGTGACCGGAACCCCGATCGGTCCGTACGATGCCTTGATCGCAGGGCAGGCACGCGCTCGGCGTCTGGTGCTCGTCACACATAACATGCGCGAGTTTGCGCGCGTCCCGGGGCTACAGGTCGAGGATTGGCTCGCCGAGACGCGTGAAAACTGATCGCATGACGGTCATGCCGCAACGGGAGTGGATTCGTCCGGCGAGCGGGCGCCGCCCGGACATCACCGCTACCGAATCACAGTGGACTTCAACTCCGTATATTTCTCGAGCGCGTGCAGCGAGTTGCAGCGCCGAGGGAGATAGCGCGCCGTCGTCGTGGCTTCGCCGTTGCCGCGTCGATGCCATGCTCCGTCTACGCTCATACCCTTCCATCAGCATCGATCGATGCGAGTGACTGTCCTTGCACGGAAGTATCCGTTTATTGAGGACTATCGAAAAATTGCGTCCTGACTAACCCGCATCGCTACGCCGAAAGAGCGGTGACGTTACAGTGCGCCCCGCGCACGGTCGCGTACACGCATCAAGGGTGACAGCGCCACAGCGCCCCGTACCGCTAGGGAAAACCATAGTCCTCGCAATGCCACTCGCGAAAGATCGAGTAAGCCCGCAGTCAGCTTCGCTGTTCAGAATCGCCGGACTCATTCAAAAAGCAAACCAGGAGACAGGCGATGCATGATGGGTTGGTGAAAAAAATCGAAGCGCATCCGAAGTATGCGCAGCTCAAGCGACGACGCAACACGCTCGGTATCTGCCTGACCGTGCTGATGCTGATCGTGTACTACGGCTATATCGCCCTGATCGCATTCGACAAGTCGTTCCTCGCGAAGCCCGTGAGCACCGGCGTGACGAGTGTCGGCGTACCGGTCGGCATGGCGGTGATCGTGTTCACCGTCGTCATCACCGGCATCTACGTGCGTCGCGCAAACAACGAATACGATCAACTGACGCAGGACATCCTGCAGGACGTCGCCCAATGAAGAAGACTCTTTCGATGACGCTGGTTGCGCTGCTGGCCGCGGGCGTGTGCGGCGTGGCCGTCGCGGGCGGCGGCGATGTCGGGCAGACCGCCAAGCAGGCGACCAACACCACGGCCATCGTCCTGTTCGCGCTGTTCGTGGCAGGGACGTTGTGGATCACCAAGTGGGCGGCGTCGCGCACGCGTTCCGCCGCGGATTTCTACACGGCCGGCGGCGGCATTACCGGTTTTCAGAACGGCCTGGCGATCTCGGGCGACTACATGTCGGCGGCCTCCTTCCTCGGCATTTCCGCGGCGGTGATGACGTCGGGTTACGACGGCCTGATCTACTCGATCGGCTTCCTGGTCGGCTGGCCGGTCATCACGTTCCTGATGGCCGAGCGGCTGCGCAACCTCGGCAAGTTCACCTTCGCCGACGTCGCGGGCTACCGCTTCGAGCAGGGGCCGATCCGCAGTTTCGCCGCGGTCGGCACGCTGGTGGTGGTGGCGTTCTACCTGATCGCGCAGATGGTGGGCGCGGGGCAGCTCATCAAGCTGCTGTTCGGTCTCGACTACTGGGTGGCCGTCGTCATCGTCGGTGCGCTGATGATGGTCTACGTGCTGTTCGGCGGCATGACCGCCACCACCTGGGTGCAGATCATCAAGGCATGCATGCTGCTCGCGGGCGTGACGTTCATGGCGATCATGGTGCTCGCGCAGTACGGCTTCAGCCCGGAGGCGCTGTTCGCCCACGCAGTGGAAGTCAAGACCGCGATCGCCGCGAACGCCGGCAAGTCGCCGGACGACGCGACCCGGATCGGGCTGTCGGTGATGTCGCCGGGCGGGTTCATCAAGGATCCGATCTCGGCCATTTCGTTCGGCATGGCGCTGATGTTCGGCACCGCCGGCCTGCCGCACATCCTGATGCGCTTCTTCACGGTGCCGGATGCGAAGGAAGCGCGTAAGTCCGTGTTCTGGGCCACCACCTGGATCGGCTACTTCTACGTGCTGATCTTCATCATCGGTTTCGGCGCGATCACGCTGGTGCTGACCAATCCGGAACTGTCCGACGTGGCCAAGGGCGTGATCAAGGGCGGCGCAGGCACGGCCAACATGGCCGCGGTGCTGGTGGCCAAGACGGTGGGCGGCGACGTGTTCTACGGCTTCATCTCGGCCGTGGCCTTCGCGACGATTCTGGCGGTGGTCGCCGGGCTCACGCTGTCGGGCGCGTCCGCGGTGTCGCACGACCTCTATGCCACCGTCTTCAAGAACGGCAACGCGAACAGTGCGGACGAGCTGAAGGTGTCGCGCATCACGACGCTGGTGCTCGGCGTGATCGCCGTGCTGCTGGGCATCGCGTTCGAGAAGCAGAACGTCGCGTTCATGGTGTCGCTGGCGTTCGCGGTGGCGGCGTCGGCCAACTTCCCGGTGCTGTTCCTGTCGATGATGTGGAAGGGCTGCACCACGCGTGGCGCGGTCATCGGCGGGTTCCTGGGGCTGGTCTCGTCGGTCGGGCTGACCATCGTGTCGCCGTCGGTGTGGGAGGCGACGCTCGGTTATCCGAAGGGTTCGGCGTGGTTCCCGTACACGTCGCCCGCATTGTTCTCGATGACGATCGGCTTCGTGGGCGTGTGGCTGTTCTCGGTACTCGACACGAGCCTGCGCGCGAAGGCGGAGAAGGGCGCGTTCGCCGCGCAGCAGGTGCGTTCGGAAACGGGGCTGGGGGCGACGCGCGCCAGCAGCCACTGAGCGGTAGCCGGTCACGCCCGCCCCGGGGCCGACGATGCGATGCGCTTGATCGTCGCTCGTCGTCCCCGCGGCGGGCGGCATCGTTTTCATCCGTCCGTCGAATGACTCGCCGGCAATAAAAAATCGCGAATTCGACTGGATTCGCCGATAATGCGCAAACGTTTTACGAAAGCCCGATTGCAGCCAATCCGCGGATTAAATAAATAAAAAGAAAATATCCGAGCCCCGGATTTTACGCCTGCGCCGTAGTGCCGATCGAAGCCTTGTGGCAGGAGGTTAACGGCAGATTCCGGCAATACTTTAGGGCTCTTTCGTCACAATTGTTCATTTCATTTTTATCAATGAACGATTGATTTCCGGTCATCGGAGCGTCATACACCATCCCCGATAATTCGGCGCTCACATTCTTTCAATAGACCAAACGGCGGTCGAAGCCGAATCGCTGCGGGGAGCTGTACTCATGACCATTCGTCATCGCATTACGCTGCTAGTCGTCCTGACGTTCTTCGCGCTGTCCGCGATCGGCATCTATGCCGTGTACCAGACGCGCAAGAGCGCGTCCGAGGTGCGCCAGGTCACCCAGGGAATCGTGCCGAGCGCGCTCGCGTCGGCGGATCTCGTCGCCGATGTGAAGAACATCCAGATCGCGACGATGACGCTCATCTACGCGCCCGACGCGAATACCGCCGCGCAGGCGCGCGACGAGCTGAAGGCGAAGCAGGCCGCGCTGCGCGCCGCACTCGACGTGCAGGCGAAGTCGGCGGTCGGGCAGGCGCAGGTCGGGCTCGTCTCGCAGGCGAAGGACAGCGCCACGAACTACTTCGCGGCGATCGACGACACCGTGAAGATGAAGACCGACGGCAAGCCCGAGATGGCGCAGGCGTACCTGTTCGCGAACGTCGCACAGTATCGCGACGAACTCGAAAGCATCGTCGACACGATGCGCGTCGAGAAGAACCGCCAGAAGGACGACGCGATCAACGCGCTGAACGGGATGCTGTCGACGACGGCGACCGCGATCGCGGGTGTCGCCGGCACGGTGATCGTGCTGCTGACCGCGCTCGGCCTGCTGCTGTATCGGCAGATCACGCGCCCGCTGAGCGGGATGCAGACGGCGATGAGCGAGATCGCGACGAGCCAGGATTTCACGCGCCGCGTGCCGGTGGGCCGGATGGACGAAATCGGTCATTCGATCGTCGCGTTCAACGGGATGATCGAGAAGATCCAGGAGAATGCGGCGCAGCTCAAGCAGAAGACGGCCGACATCCAGGCGATGCTGCAGAACATGCAGCAGGGGATCCTGACGGTCGTCGAAGGCGGCGTCGTGCATGCGGAGTATTCCGCGTACCTCGAAACCATCTTCGAGACGAACGACATCGCGGGCCGCGACCTGATGGCGCTCGTGTTCGACGATTCGAACATCGGTTCCGATGCACGCTCGCAGGTCGACGCGGCCGTGCACGCGTGCCTCGGCGAAGACAGCATGAACTTCGAGTTCAACGAGCACCTGCTGGTGAACGAAGTCGCGAAGCGGATGCCGGACGGCCGCGAGAAGTGGCTCGACCTGAGCTGGTCGGCGATCACCGACGAGACCGACACGGTCGTGCGCCTGATGCTGTGCGTGCGCGACGTGACCGAGATTCGCGAGCTGACCGCGCAGGCCGGCGAGCAGCAGCGCCGCCTCGAAATGATCGGCGAGATCCTGTCGATCAGCCAGGACAAGTTCCACGACTTCGTGCACAGCGCGAAGGGCTTCCTCAGCGAAAACGAGCGGATGATCCGCCAGCACGAGCGCGCCGATCACTCGATCGTCGCGGCGCTGTTCCGCAACATGCACACGATCAAGGGCAATGCGCGCACGTACAGCCTCCAGCACCTGACGAACATCGTCCACGAAGCGGAGCAGGCCTACGACTCGCTGCGCCGCGCGGACGGCGGCCCCGAGTGGAACCGCGACGCGCTGATGGACGACCTGGCGCGCGTGCGCGAGGCCGTCGAGCACTACGCGACGATCAACGCGGTCACGCTTGGCCGCAGCGGCGATGCGGTGCAGGGCGCCGATTTCCTGATGGTCGAGCGCGCGCACATCAGCGAGAGCCTGCGTGTGCTCGACGGCGCCGATCCGGCGAACGCGGCCGACTGGCACGCGGCGCGCGACGCCGTGCGCCGCATGCTGGGCCAGCTCGGCACGCAGGGCATCGGCGATGCGCTCGGCGGCGTGATCGAGTCGCTGCCGTCGCTCGCGGCCGAACTCGGCAAGCCGGCACCCGTCGTGCATATCGACAGCCACGGCCACCGCGTGCGCAGCGAAATCGCCGCGACGCTGAAGAACGTATTCATGCACCTGCTGCGCAACTCGATGGACCACGGGATCGAATCGTCGGACGAGCGGCGTGCGGCCGGCAAGGCGGCCTCCGGCACGATCGACATCGCGGTCGGCGTGGGCGGCGGGGAGCTGTGGTTCGTGCTGAGCGACGACGGCCGCGGCCTCGCGCTCGACCGGATTCGCGGCATCGCGCGCGAGCGCGGCTGGATCGACGCCGACCACGATGCGGCGCTGTCCGATGACGAGGTCGCCGAGCTGATCTTCCGGCCGGGCTTCTCGACCGCGAGTGCCGTGACCGAAGTGTCGGGGCGTGGCGTCGGCATGGACGCGGTGCGCAACTTCCTGAAGCGCGACGGCGGCGATATCGCGCTGCGCTTCACCGACGATCGCGTCGGCGCGCCGTATCGCGCGTTCGAGACGATCGTGTCGTTGCCGGCCCGCTTCGCGGCTGACGCTGCTGCGCAGGGCGTCGCGCACGAGCGTGCGCGCAGCGCGGATATCGGTGCGGCGGAGTGACGACGTGATCGTGCAGGCGTGGATGATTCAGATGGCCGCCGCGCTGGCGGGCGGTGCCGTCGTCGCAATCGTGGCGGCGGTCGTGTTTCGCGTGACGCGCAAGCGGCTCGTCGCGGCACTTGAACGCGATACGGAACAGTTGCGCGGCGCGCTCGACGCAGCCGATGCGCGCGTCGCCGACGCGGCGTCGGCGCACGCCGAGGCGGCCGACGCATGGGCGCAGCGCGAGGCGCAGCTCGAGGATGCGCTGGCGCGCGAGACGTCCGCCGCCGGCACGCAGCGCGACGCCATGCAGGCGCTGTCGGCCGATCGAACTGCGCTCGCGCAGCACGCGATGAAGATCGCCGACGAAGCCGCGCGCCTGCGCGGGCTCGCGGGCACCTTCGAGCGCTGGCACGAGCAGATGATCTCGCTGACCACGCAGAACCAGGACATGCGCACGAAGAACCTGGAGCTGTCGGCGATCGTCGCGCACGTGTCGATCGTGTCGCTGAACGCATCGATCGAGGCCGCGCGCGCCGGCACGGCCGGGCGCGGCTTCTCGATCGTCGCGAGCGAGGTGCGCGGGCTGGCCGCGCGCTCGCAGCAACTGTCGAACAGCTATCGCGACAGCCTGAACCGTAACGATCTCGTGACGGCCGCGACGTTCCAGGACATCCAGGCCGGCGGCAAGATGATCACGGCCGCGCTCGCGACCGTCGAGACGCTGGCCGGGCAACTGCACGCGCGGATCGAAGGAGGCGCGGCGTGATCAGCGCGCAGGCGAAAGCCGGCTTCGAACGGATCTTCTTCGACGCGGCGCGCACACGGCTCGCGTCCGGCGGCGCGTGCGACATCCGGCCGTCCGCCGGCCCCGTGCACGACGGGCACGATCACGCGCATGCGAAGTCGCGTGCGAAGCCGAAGGTGCCCGAGCATGTCGCGGTGCTGACGATCTCGGCGCTGCATTTCCGCCTGCTGCTCGCACTGCGCTTCAGCGACGACGACGCGACGCGCCGTCATTTCGCCGGCGCGACGGCGGGCACGAGCAGCCAGCGGCCGCTGCCCGAAGCGTTCATGGAAGTCGCGAACCTGTGCTGCGGCGCGATCAACCAGGCGCTGACCGTGCCGTTTCCCGACCTGGGGATGTCGACGCCTTATCTGCTGAGCGGATCGAGCATCGACTACCTGCACGCGCTGGCGCCGAATCACGTGGCCGCCTACGACCTGACGCTCGATGGCGACGTGCGGGTCGGTGCGACGTTGTGCGTGTGCGCGAACGCGCCGGTCGATTTCCATATGCCGGAAACGGCCACGGTGGATACCGGCGGCGAGCTCGAACTGTTCTGACCGACCCTGATCGACCATTAGGAACCCTTGAGATGACCCTGGACAAACCCGTCAGCAAGGTGCTCGTACTCGACGACAGTCGCGCGCACGCCGACGCGATCAAGCGTTTCTGCGACGAGCACAACCTGGTCGGCCTGACCGTGCGGCGCAACCGGCTGCTGAAGGTGCTGCGCTCGAACATCGACCTCGGCGCGATCCTGCTGGCCGAGGATTACGGCGGCTCGCCGGCCGAGAGCGCGATTATCGCGACGCAGATCGATGCACTGCGCCCCGAGCTGCCGATCATCCTGCGCCGCGAATCGCTCGCGTCGCGCGACGGGCTGCCGGAGGCGCTCGCGCGCGTCGCGTGCGCGGCCTACGTCGCGGACGACATGACGCCGCTCAAGCGCGCGATCGACGAATACCTGTTCGGCCGCGATTACCCGAACGCACTCGTGCGCGGCATCTCGGAGATCACCGAGGCGCGCATCGACAGCCTGTTCCCGGGCATGACGATCGAGCACGAAACGCCGTGCATCGTGCGCGACCAGATCATCTTCGGTGAAGTGTTCAGCCTGATCGCGCTCGAAAGCGCGTGGTGCCGCGGCTACATGCTGCTGCAGACGAGCGAGCAACCGCTGCTCGACATGATCGGCGGCACGCGCGAGGCCGGCCGCGCGCCGGATTTCCGCGACGTGAACAGCGTGCTCGGCGAGCTGACCAACCTCGTGTGGGGCGCGTTCAAGAACCGCTATCTCGGCGACGCCGAGGCACTGGCGCGCCATCCGGTGCAGGTGCCGCTCGTCGTCAATCACAAGCAGAAGTTCATCTCGTTCGGCGGCGACTGCCCGCAGCTCTGCTTCAAGTACCGGATGACCGACCCGGCATCGGGGCGCTCCGTCTGCCTCGACCAGCGTTTCGTGTTCAGCCTCAGCTGGTCGCCGGAGGATTTCCGCGAATCGGTGCAGGACGTGGGGCCGATGGTCGAATCGGGCGAACTCGAACTGTTTTGAATAGTGAAGTCAGCAACAAGGAAAGGAAGGGGAATACGACATGGCAAAGATTCTGGTGGTCGACGATTCGGGCACGGTGCGCGACGAGGTCGCGGGCTTCCTGCGCAATCACGGGCTTGACGTCGCGACGGCCGTCGACGGCAAGGACGGGCTCGCGAAGCTCAAAGCGACGCCCGGCGTGCGCCTCGTGATCAGCGACGTGAACATGCCGAACATGGACGGCCTGACGATGGTCGAGAAGATCCGCGGCGAGCTGGCGAACTCGACGGTCAACGTCGTGATGCTGACGACCGAAAGCAGCCCGGCGATGAAGGAGCGCGGCAAGGCCGCCGGCGTGAAGGGCTGGATCGTGAAGCCGTTCAAGGGCGACGCGGTGCTCGACGCGCTGAAGAAGCTCGCGGGCTGACGCACACCGGGCTTTCGCGCGCCCGCTGCCGCCCGCGCATTCAGCGCTGCGGTTCCGGCTGCGCGACCGCCGCGTCGCCGGTTGCGGCCGGCGCGCGTGGCGCGGGCGTCTGCCATTGCACGACGATCATCCCCGCGAAGATCAGCGCGACGCCCGCGATGCGGCCGGGTGTCGCGAGCCGCTGCGCGAGCCCCATCAGCCCGTAGTGGTCGATCAGCAGCGACGCGAGCGTTTGCCCGGCGACGACGCAGACGATGAAGGTCGTCGCGCCGAGCCGCGGTGTCAGGATCAGCGCGAGCGTGATGTAGATCACGCCCGCGAGGCCGCCGAGCCACATCCACAGCGGGCGCTGCAGCGCGTCGCCGACGAGCGGCGCGTTCGCGCGGGTGGCCAGCAGCATGGGCAGCACCGCGAGCAGGCTGACCGTCAACGACGCGACGCTCGCCCACAGCGGGTGGCCGAGCGCGCGCCCGAGCGCGGCATTGCTGCCGCCTTGCAGCGGCACGAGCGCGCCGGCGACGAAAGCCGCGGCGGCGAGCGGAAGGGTGGCGAAGGAAAGGGAAGTCGTCATCTTGGTCGGTGATGAAAGGATGTTGAAATGATTGTTATCCATTAAGATCGCGAATGGAAATTCGTTCTTCGGATGCTTCATATTCTTTTCATGAATAATCTGGCCCGCATCGACCTGAACCTGCTCGTGACGCTCCACGCGCTGCTGAGCGAAAAACACATCTCGCGCACGGCCGTCCGGCTGCACCGCAGCCAGCCTGCCGTGAGCCATGCACTCGCGCGCCTGCGCGAAATCTTCGGCGATCCGCTGCTCGTGCGGCGCGCGGGGCGGCTCGAGCTCACCGCGCGGGCGAACGAACTGGTCGAACCGCTGAACGACGTTCTCGGCCGGCTCGGCGCGCTGATCGAGCCGCAGGCGTTCGATCCGTCCGCGGCCACGCGCGTCTTTCGCATCGCGATGTCCGACTACGGCGCGCGGATCGTGCTGCCGGCGCTCGTGAAGACGCTGCGCGCCGATGCGCCGGGCATCGAGCTGATCGTGTCGCAGGCCACGCGCGAGGCGATGCGGATGCAGCTGATGGACGGCGAGGTCGATCTCGCGCTGGGCGTGCTGCCCGCGTTGCAGCGCGACCTGCACGCGCAACCGCTGTTCGTCGAATCGTTCGCGTGCCTGGCCGATGCGAGCCGCCTGCCGGCTGGCGGCGAACTCGCGCTCGATGCCTGGCTCGCGCGGCCGCACGCGCTGGTCGCGATGCGCGACGGGATGGACAACGAAGTCGATCGCGCGCTCGCGCGGTTGAGGCACGAGCGGCGCATCGCGGTGATCCTGCCGTTCTGGAGCGTCGCGAACGACCTGATCGCCGGCACCGACCTCGTGCTGACCGTCGCGCGCCGCAATCTCGATCGCGTGCGCGACGACGCGCGCCTGCGCGTGTTCGAGCCGCCGTTTCCGATCGATTCGTTCGAGTTTTCCCAGTACTGGCACGCGCGCCGGCACGGCGACGCCGCGCATATCTGGCTGCGGCAGACGATCGCGCGCGTCGCGAGCGGCGGGTAGCCGCGCGGCGCGGCCGGCAGGGCGCGCAATTTACAGCGCGCCGCGATATCCGTATCCTGCGGAATGCCGAGGGCGGCGTGGCGGCGCGACAGGCGCAGCACGCCCGGCATCCACAACAATCAGGAACGGGACACCTTCCCATGAAAATCAAGATCGAGCGGGCACCGCTCGCGCGCGGCGCATGCGTGATGCTGATGGCTGCGCTGGCAGGCGGGTGCGCCGGCACCGGGCAGCAGCAGGCACAACAGGCCGCCGTTGGCGGCGGTTCGTCGTACACGTGCAACCCCACGCAGGCCGACGGACAGGCGACGGCCGGGAGGGGCGCCAACGGGTGCTATTTCGTGCTGCACGATCCCGCGACGAAACAGGTGCTGCCGAACACGCACTACGCATTCGCGCTTTACACGAGCGCAGCCCAGGACAACCAGGAACTCGAGGTCGAAGGCACGACCGACGCGCAGGGGCGTACGGTCTACGTGCGTTCCGCCGCGCCGATCGATGCGGCGCGCATGGTGCTCGTCCGCACGGTCGGCGACGGCCCGATGGGGCGCATCCCGGTGCTGGTCCGGCCGCAGGACGGCAAGCGCATTCCGTTCGCGCAATACAAGGTCACGGGCTGCAACGGCCCGTATGAAGGCGTGACCGACGAAACGGGGCGCGGCGTGATGTACCGCTGCAAGACGCAGTCGAAGATCGAGGTGTCGTTCTATCAGTCACGCAAGTAGGGTGGGCGGGATGGTGTCCGGATCCGGCCGCACCGCCGCGCAGCAGACCGAGACGCTGATCGCGAAGGGCATCGTCTTTACCATCGCGGGCACGTGCATGCTGGTCGGCACCGCGCTGTACGCGCAGTCGACGCGCGAATTCCTGCGCACGTCGGTCGTCGTGCCGGGGCGCGTCATCAAGCTGAACGCGGGCCCGCATCATCCTGAGATCGCATTCACGACGCTCGCGGGCGAGCAGGTCGAATACCCGCAGGGCGGCTCGGTGAGCGAGCAGGACGGCGCGACCGTCGAGGTGCGCTACACGCCCGACGAGCCCGGAATGAGCGCGCGGTTGAATACGTTCGGCGCGATCTGGGGCGACGTACTGATGTTAGGCGTGATGGGCGTCGTCTTTTTCCTGGGCGGCGTCGGTCAACTGCGGTCGGGCGTGCGCGCGTGGCGCAGCGGCCGCAAGCGCGCGTGACCGCTGGCGCCGCACCGAATCCTGCCGAACTCCGTCGAGCAGAACATTATGAAACGCCTGCACGAGACTGCCGGGCCGATCTGGTTGACGCGCGAACGCTCGCGTGCGCGACATCGCTGCAGGCTGCCTCGTCACTTCAAAGAGCATTCCGACATGACCATCCGCTTGATACCGTGGCTGATCGCGATCGGCACCGCATGTGCGGGCCTGGCCGCACACGCGGCGGGCACCGCGCATTCGCTTGACGAGGTGCCGGGGAAGTTCAGTTCGCCCGAAGCACGCGCCGCGTACGCGCGCGACATGAGCGGCGCGCCCGAACAGGACGGTTTCGGCGTACACCTGCCGCCCGGCTTCACGAAAGAGGCGCTGGTCGCGCAGCTTGCACCCGGCCAGCCGCTTGGGCGCGTCGTGCTGGTCGGCGCGAAGCCGTGGCCGCAGCGCCCCGGTGCGTTTGTCGCGATCGTCTGCGCGGCACCGACCGACGGCCTCGCGCGCGACGTGCTGCAATTCCGTGCGCCCACCGATTGTGAGGGCTATGAGCGCCACACCGATGCCGATGAAACGAAGGAACTGGTCTGGCTGGGCGTGTTCGAGCGCGGTCCCGACGGAGCGCCGCACCTCGTCGCACGTACCGAACAGCCGCTCGACCAGGCGATCGACTGGAGCCAGACGAATATCGAGAGTCCCGACCCCGCCAGGACGGACGACGTCGCAATACGGCCCGAGCGGTGGTTGCGGTTCGATCTCGCCCCCTACGCGCTGCGGGCGGGCGATGCGGCATTCGGCGTGCGGGCAGGCTGGTCGGCCGGTTATTCGGGCGGTGGCGCATCGTTCGAGGCGTTGTACCTGTTCCGGATCGACGGCAAGACGCTGCGCGTCGTGTTCGCGCAGCCGATGATGTACTACGAGGATCTCGCCGGCGACTGGCATCGCGATGGCACGCGCGATCACGACATCACGGAGGCCAGCAATACGCTGAACGTGCTGCCGACGTCGACGGAGGGCTTCCACGACCTGCAACTGCGCCAGCGCGGCGGCAAATGGCGCCAGACGTTTCGCTGGTCGCCGGCCGACGGCGAGTATCAGCCGCGCTGAAGCGGCGCGATCGTCGACGGCCACGCGCTTCGAACATGACGCAGACATCCGGCATGCAGGTATTCAAGGGCGGCCTCGCCGTGCTGACCGGCACGGTGCTGCTGGCCTTTGCGGTCTTCGATTGCCAGTCGACCCGCGATTTCATGCGTGAGTCGATCGTCGTGCCGGGGCGTGTGGTCCGGCTGACCTACGGGCCGCATCATCCGGACATCGTATTCACGACGCGCGCGGGCGAACGTGTCGAATACCCGCAAGGCGGCGCGGTCGACGTCCATCTCGGCGAGGCGGTCGAGGTGCGCTACCTGCCTGCGGAACCGCGCATGAGCGCACGGATGAATACGTTTGGCGCGATCTGGGGCGACGCCCTGATGATCGGCGGGATGGGCGCCGTCTTTTTCCTGCTCGGCGTCGGCGAACTGCGGTCGGGCGTGCGCGCGTGGCGCAGCGGGCGCAAGCCGGCCGCGCGTTGACACACGGGCGCGCTACCGGGCAGAGGGCCCGGCCGTCGCGAATTCCTCGACGACGGCTTCGATCACGGCCTGCACGCGCGCGGTCTTGTAGAGATCGGCATGGGCGACGAGCCACACGTCGAAATGATTGCATCGCGGCGCCATGAGACGCACCAGTTCGGGCTCCGCGTCGGCGCGGAAGCACGGCAGCTCTGCAATGCCGAGCCCCGCTATCGCAGCCTCGACCAGCATCATCGTCGACGAGGTCTGGAACATCACGCGGCCGCGCGAAGTCGGTTCGCCGCACAGCGCATCCCACATCGTCGGCACCACCGGCTGCTGGTACATCACCAGATCGTGTCCATCGAACGCGCTCCCCGCGACCGGTTCGCCTCGCTCGGCCAGATAGCGGCGCGAAGCATAGATGCCCGTTTCGAGATGCCCGAGCCGCCTGACGATCAGATCCGGCGAATCCGGCCGCAACGTGCGAATCGCGAGGTCCGCATCCCGGCGTGTGAGGTTGGCGATCTCGGCCGATGTCACGCACACGACGTCGATGCCTGCATGCCTGCGCCGCAGGCGGGCGATCGCGGGCACCACGAAGCGCTTGCCGAGCGAGTCGGTCGTGGCGATGCGCACGGACCCGGCCAACTGCTCGTCGAGCCCCATCACGCGGCGTTCGATCGTGAGTGACGCCCGTTCCATCGCTTCGGCCGGTTCGAGCAGGGCTTCGCCCGCGGTCGTCAGCACATAGAGGGTCGGCGTTCGAAGAAACAGGCGGGCGGAGAGTTCATCTTCCAGCGCGGCGATCCGGCGTCCCACCGTCGCCTGGTCGACGTTCAGTTGCGCCGCGGCGCTGCGCAGCGTGCCGGTGCGCGCCAGGGCCAGGAAGAAGCGGGCGTTGTCCCAGTTCATGCGGGTCGACTGTGTCATCGGGCGGGGCGGTGTGCGGGGAGGGTGATGCAAATCTGCATCAGGTAAATGCGAAATTACCACTTTTCTGCATCGCGGTCCGTTTCTAGACTCCCGGCATCCGTCTGGAGGTTTCATGTCCGATTGCAATCCTGTATCCGTCCCCGTGCCGATGACGGCCGCGCATCGCCCCACGGCGCGCGAACAGCGTTTCACGCTGGCGCTTGTCGCGATCGGCATGTTCATGGCGGTCCTCGATTCGACGATCGTCAACGTGGCGCTGCCCGCGATGCGGACCAGCCTCGGCGCGACGGTTGCCGAACTCGCGTGGATCGTCGACGCGTATACGCTCAGCTTCGCCGCGCTGATTCTCGCGGGCGGCGCGCTGTCCGACCGGTTCGGCGCGAAGCGCGTGTATCTCGCGGGGCTGGCGCTGTTCGTCGGCGCATCGGCGGCGTGCGGCGTCGCGGGGTCCGTGGCCATCCTCGTGGCCGCGCGCTTCGCGCAGGGCATCGGCGCCGCGCTCTTCCTGCCCGCGTCGCTCGCGGTCGTGCGCAGCACCTTCGACGTGCCCGCCGAGCGTGCGCGGGCGATTGCGGTCTGGGCGGGCATCGCGTCGGTGGCCGTCGCCGTGGGGCCGGTGCTGGGCGGCATCCTCGTCGACGATTTCGGCTGGCGCAGCGCATTCCTGATCAACGTACCGACCGGTGCGGTCGCTTTTGCCGGCGCGGCGGCACTCGTTCGGGCATCGGTCGCGCAGCATGTGCGCCACTTCGATTGGGCCGGCCAGGGTGTCGGTGCGACGGCGCTCGGCGCACTGTGTTTTGCCGTGATCGAATTGCCGACGCGTGGCGCTGGCGCTGCGGACGTCTGGGGCGCGTTGCTGGTCGCCGGGCTCGCATCGGTCGTGCTGATCATCGTCGAGCGGCGTGCGCGCAATCCGATGGTGCCGCTGGCGTGGTTTCGCAATCCCGTCTTCGTCGCGATGAACCTGATGGGCAGTCTCGTCTATGTCGGCTACTTCGGCTTGCTGTTCGTACTGAGCCTGTATCTGCACGGACGCTTCGGCATGAGTGCGCGGCAGACGGGGCTGACGCTGTTGCCGTTCGCGCTGAGTTTGTCGCTGGGCAACCTCTTGTCGGGAAAGCTGCATGGCCGCGTCCGCCCGGTCCGGTTGATGGCGAACGGCCTTGGGGTGGCGGCGCTGGCGATCCCTGCGATTGCGATCGCGCTCACGCTGCGCGCGCCGTGGCCGGTGGTCTGGGCGGTCATGGCCGCATTCGGCACCGGAACCGCGCTGTCGGTGGCGCCGATGATCGCGACCGTGCTCGAACAGGTGCCCGCGGACGCGGCGGGCGTCGCGTCAGGATTTCTCAATGCGGCGAGACAGGCTGGCAGCCTGCTCGGCGTGGCCATCGCAGGCGCCGCGACGATACTGTTGCCGGATCTGACCGAGGCGCTGTGGGCGATCGCCGCGGTCGGTTGCGTCGCCTATGCGATCGCCGCCTTTGCCGCGCGGACGGCCGGCAAGGCGAGTGGCACGTGACTGGACGCCACACGGAATGTGGAGGACCATTTGATCACCACGATGCCGTGAACGTGTGTGCATCAACGCCGCGCGTTTGCGCCGCATCGAATCGTGCCGAACCCCAACGAGCGGAACAACATGGAATCCGATCAAGAGACTGCCGAGCCGATCCTGCTGCGCGACGCGCACGACGGCGTCGTCACGCTGCGGTTGAACCGTCCGCAGCAGTTCAACGCATTGTCCGAGGCGATGCTCGCCAGCCTGCACGATGCGTTCGACACGCTGGCAGCCGATCCGCACGTGCGCTGCGTCGTGCTGGCCGCCGAAGGCAAGGCGTTCTGCGCGGGCCACGACCTGCGGCAGATGCGCAGCAAGCCCGAGCTCGACTATTACCGCACGCTGTTCGCGCAGTGCAGCCGCGTGATGCTCGCGATGCGCGCGTTGCCGGTGCCGGTGATCGCGCGCGTGCACGGCATTGCGACGGCGGCCGGCTGCCAGCTCGTCGCCGCGTGCGACCTGGCGATCGCGGCCGATACCGCGCGCTTCGCGGTATCGGGCATCAACGTCGGGCTGTTCTGTTCGACGCCGGCCGTTGCCTTGAGCCGCAACGTCACGGCGAAGCGCGCGTTCGACATGCTCGTGACCGGGCGCTTCGTCGATGCGGCGACGGCTGCCGCGTGGGGGCTCGTCAACGAGGCGGTGCCCGAGGACGCGCTCGACGCGGCCGTCGCACGCAAGGTCGCCGAGATCGTCGCGAAGAGCCCGGCCGCGGTGCGGGTTGGCAAGCAGATGTTCTATCGCCAGCGCGAGTTGTCGCTCGACGAAGCCTATGCGTATGCGGGCGACGTGATGGCGCGCAACATGATGGAAGAGGATGCGGGCGAAGGGATCGACGCGTTTCTCGAGAAACGGAAGCCTACGTGGCGTTCGTAGTGCGTTGTCGAAGGGGGCGTTGAACGGCGCGGCAGGGCCGTCATCCACGCCGTTTCCGCCCGCCGCAAAGCAAACGGGCCGCCCGAGGCGGCCCGCCAATCCAGCGGTACGCAAGCGACGCGAGCGCGCGCCGCCGCCTCGACGCCGGTCAGCGCCCGTAGCTTCCGGTGCGCAGCGTCGGCTGTTCGCTCGACGCACCCGGCGGCACGATCACGACCGGCACGCGGCGCGCGAGTGCGCACATCAGCTCGTAGCCGATCGTGCCGCTGGCTTCCGCCACGTCATCCACCTTCACCTGGTCGCCCCACAGCTCGACATTCGATCCGATGCCCGCGTTCGGGCACGGCGTCAGGTCGACGGTCAGCATGTCCATCGACACGCGGCCGACGACGCGCGTCAGCACGCCGTCCACCGCGATCGGCGTGCCGGTCGGTGCGTGGCGCGGATAGCCGTCCGCGTAGCCGCACGCGACGACGCCGATCCGCATCGGCCGGTCGGCCGTGAAGCGGCGGCCGTAGCCGACGGTTTCTTCCGGCGACAGCGTCTGCACGCCGATGATCTTGCTCGTCAGCGTCATCGCGGCCATCAGCGGCGTGTCGGCGATATCTCGCGACGCACCCGTCGGCGACGCACCGTACAGGATCGTGCCGGGCCGCACCCAGTCGCGGTGCGCGCGCGGATGCCACAGCACGGCTGCCGAGTTCGACGCCGAGCGCTCGCCCGGAATCCCCGCCGTCGCCGCATCGAACTGGTCGAGCTGCCAGTCGACTTCGCCTTCGTCGGCGTTCGCGAAATGCATCATCAGCGTGATCTTGCCGATCGACGGCGCGCTGGCTGCACGCTCCCACGCGGCACGGAAAGCGGCGGGTCGGTAGCCGAGCCGGTTCATCCCGGAGTTCATCTTGAGCTGGATGTCGATCGGCTGCTGCGGCTTGGCCGCGATCAGCAGGTCGAGCTGTTCGTCGCAGTGCACGGCCACCGTCAGGCGGTGACGGTCGGCCAGCTCGACGTCGGCCGGCTCGAAGATCCCTTCGAGCAGCAGCACGGGCTTGTTCCAGCCGAGCTCGCGCACGCGCACCGCTTCGTCGAGATCGAGCAGCGCGATGCCGTCGGCAGCCGCGAGGCCCGGGTAGATCCGCTCGATGCCGTGGCCGTAGGCATTGGCCTTGACCACGCCCCACACGCGCGATTGCGCGGCGGTGCGGCGGATGAAGTCGAGGTTGTGGCGGACGGCGTCAGGGCGGATATGGGCGACGATGGGACGGGGCATGGCGATGTCTCGGATCGGATGTCGTTTGGCGCGCGCGGCGGCGCGGGTTCGGCAGGCTGGTGCGACAACGCACCGAGCCAGTGTTGAGCGCTATCTTATTGGTGTTCGACCAGTTTTAATTAACGTTTTTGTCGACGATTTGGTGGAAATTTTGGTGTCTGACCGGGCTGTCCGCGGCGGTCGGCGGGCCTTGCAGCCGAGTCTCCCGTCTAGAAAACCGGTGCGCGAACAGCGCGGCGCGATGCTAAGCTCTCGGCGATCTTGTCATTGATCAATGTAATCATAAAGGAGGAGACTGTTGATGACGACGTCCCAGCTGTGCCTGTTCATCGTGGCGCTGTTGCCGTTCCCGATGACGTTTCTCGCGAAGGCCCGCAAGGGCTACGACAACCGCGTGCCGCGCGACTATCTGGCGAAACTCGAAGGCTGGCGCGCCCGCGCGCAGGCCGCGCACCAGAACGCATGGGAAGCGCTCGCGCTGTTCACGGCCGCGCTGGTGGTGGCGTGGCACAACGGCGCGAACGTGCATCGCGTCGACCAGCTTGCGATGGCGTTCGTCGCGATCCGGATCGTCTATACGCTGATGTACCTGCTGAACTGGGCATCGCTGCGTTCGCTCGTGTGGTTTGGCGGGATGGCGTGCGTGGTCGCGTTGTTCTTCGCTGCGCCGTAAGCCGCGTGTGCAGGTGCGGCCGGTGGGTTACTTGCCGGTCGCGCCACCCGTGCCGCGCACGAGACGGTCATTCGATGCGGGCGCAACGATCGTGCCGGCGAACGGCGCGGCGTCCGCTTCTTCTGCGGCTTCGCGATGCAGGAAGGCGATCAGCGGATCGAGCAGCCGGTGCCGTGTCGATGGATTGCGGCGCAGCACGAAGCGCCACGATGCAGCGCGTTCGAGGCCCGGCCGCAGCGGCACGAGACGCCCGCTCCGCAGTTCCGGTTCGATCAGCGGCGTGCGGCCGAGCGCGATGCCCGCCCCGCCGACGGCCGCGCCGATCACCTGGCTGAAACTGCTGTAGCGGACGATCTTCGTTTCGAAGTCGCCCGGCAGGCCGAATTCCGCCGACCAGTTGCGCCAGTCGATCTCGGGCGTGTATTCGTTCATCTCCTGCAGCAGCCGGCAGCGGCACACGTTCCCCGACGCGAACGGATGCAGCTCGGGGCTGCAGACCGGGAACACGGTTTCCTGCAGCAGCACGTCGTCGTCGGTTTTCAGGCGGTGCGCCGGCACGTTCACGATCGCCAGATCGACGCCGTGGCGCGCGAAATCGGGTTCGTCGTCGAGCGCGACCGCGTGCAGCGGCGTTTCCGGATGGCTCGACGAGAATTCCGCGAGGCGGCGCGCAAGCCACATCGACGAAAACGACGCGTTGGCGGATACCGTCAACCGTTGCGCGGTGCCGCGAATCTCGGCGCAGGCGTCGGTCAGGCGCGACAGCGCATCGCTGACGGCCGGCAGCAGGCGCGCGCCGGCCGGCGTGAGACCGATGCCGCCGAGCCCCGTACTGCGTTCGAGCAGCCGTGCGCCGAGCGATTCCTCGAGCGCGCGGATCTGGTGGCTGACCGCGCTCGTCGACACGTTCAGCTCGACGGCCGCGCGCGCAAACCCGCCGAGGCGGACGGCCGCCTCGAAAGCCCGCAATGCGCTGAGGGGAGGGAGGTGCGACATGCGGGGTATTGTAGTTGACTCAACACCCGTTGAAAAATCATCTTTTGCCGCGCACGGGTGGCGCGGGTAGCCTCGATCCGGTCAAGAAAAAACATCATCGGACACTACCGGAGGGCTTCATGTATTTCGACCGACGACTATGGGCAATGATGGCGGGACTGCGCTGGCGGGTCGCCGCGGCCGTCGCGCTCGGGCTGCTCGCGATGGGTGTCGGGATCCTGCGCTTCGTGTTTCTCGGCCGCGTGCTGGCGCTGGTCTTTTCCGGCGCGCCGGCGCGCAGCATCGGCGAAACCGTCGTTGCAACGGCGGCCTGCGTGCTGCTGCGCGCATGGCTCGACCATCGCCGCACGGTGCTCGCGCAGCACACGGCCGGGCGCGTGCAGGCCACGCTGCGCGCGCGGCTGTTCGACCGGATCGCCGCGCTCGGCCCCGCCTGGTTCAGCGGCGAACGCACGGGCGGCGTGATGCTGGCCGTCGTCGACGGCGTCGAGCAGCTGCAGACCTTTTTCGGCACCTATCTGCCGCAACTCGTGATCGCCGCCTGCGCGCCGGTGATGATCTTCGCGGTGCTCGCCTGGTGGGACGTGCCGACGGCCGCGATCCTGCTGGTCGCGGCGCTCGTCACGCTCGCGCTGCCGCAACTCGTGCATCGCGCCGACAAGCGCGCGGCGCTCGCACGTTCGGCCGCCTTCAAGGCATTCGGCGAGGAGTTTCTCGACGCGGTGCAAGGCCTGCCGACGCTGAAGGCGTTCGGGCAAAGCACGGCGTTCGGTGCGAAGCTGGCGGCGAAGGCGCGTGCGCTGTCCGACAGCACGTTCTGGGTGCTCGCGCTCGGCCTGCTGACGCGGCTCTTCACCGATCTCGGCACCGGCCTCGGCGCGGCCGCCGCGATCGCGGTCGGCGCGTGGCGCGTGCGGCACGGCGACATGAGCCTCGAGGCGCTGCTGATCGTACTGATGGCCGGCAGCGAAATCTTCCGGCCGCTGCGCGACCTGCGTTCCGTGCTGCACCAGGGCATGATCGGCCAGTCGGCGGCGAATGCGATTCACGCGCTGCTCGAAGCGGATAGCCATGCACCGGCCAACGACGCGCCGCGTGTGACGGGCCTGCGGCCGGAGATCGCGTTCGACGCCGTCAGCTTCGCGTATCCGGGGCGCCGCGCGGACGCGCATGCGGCGCTGAGCTTCTCGGTTCGTGAAGGCGAGACGGTGGCGATCGTCGGGCCGAGCGGCGCGGGCAAGTCGACCATCGTGCGCCTGCTGCTGCGCCAGCACGATGCGCAGGGCGGCGCGATCCGCATTGGCGGCCACGACGTGCGCACGCTCGATGCCGGCCAGGTACGCGAGATGATCGCGGTCGTCGCGCAGGATGCGACGCTGTTCGACGGCAGCGTCGCCGACAACCTGCGGCTCGGCCGCCCCGACGCGAGCGACGCGGACATGATCGCCGCCGCGCGCGCGGCCAACGCACACGATTTCATCTCGGCGCTGCCCGACGGCTACGCGACGCGCATCGGCGAACGCGGGCTCATGCTGTCGGGCGGCCAGCGCCAGCGCCTCGCGATTGCCCGCGCGCTGTTGCGCGATGCGCCGATCCTGCTGCTAGACGAGGCGCTGTCGTCGGTCGACGCGGAAAACGAAGCGCTGATCCAGCAGGCGCTCGACCGGCTCACGCGCGGGCGGACCACGCTCGTGCTCGCGCACCGGCTGTCCAGCGTGATCGGCGCCGACCGCATCCTGGTGCTCGACCAGGGGCAGGTCGTCGACGAGGGCACGCACGCGGCGCTCATCGCACGCGACGGCCCGTATCGCCGGTTGATGGGGCCGCAACTGGAAGCGGCCGTCGAGTCGGTCGGCACGGCCACGACGGCCGGCGCGACCGCGCGCGCGTCGTCGGGCCCGCAGGTGCGGCCGCTGAACGACGATGCGGCGGAGATCGGCTGGCCGGAAACCCTGCAGACGCTGCTGCGCTTCGTGCGTCCGTGGACGGGCAAGGTCGTGCTGACGGTGCTGTTCGGGATCGGGCGTGTGCTCGCGTTCATCGGCGTCGGCGTGATCGGCGCGCTGGTGGTCGGCGCGGTACCGGGCGGCCACGTGAACCCGACGCTCGTTACTGCGCTGCTCGTGATCGCGCCGGTGGCGGCCGTGCTGCACTGGCTCGAATCGTGGCTCGCGCACGACATGGCGTACCGGCTGCTCGCGGAAATGCGCATCGCGCTGTTCGCGACGCTCGAGCGTCTCGCGCCGGCCGGGTTGCTGCGTCGCCGCTCCGGCGATCTCGTGTCGCTCGCGACGCAGGATGTCGAGACCGTCGAATATTTCTATGCGCACACGCTGGCGCCCGCGTTCGTCGCGGTGCTGGTGCCGGCCGCCGTGCTGGTACTGCTTGCGTCGGTCGCGTGGCCGCTCGCGCTCGTGCTGCTGCCGTTCCTGTTGTGGGCCGGGCTCGCGCCGGTGCTGGCGCGGCGCGACGTCGACCGGCTCGGCACCGGCGCGCGCGAAGCGCTCGGCCAGCTCGGCGCGCACCTGACCGAAACGATCCAGGGGCTCGCGGAGCTGACCGCGTTCCAGGCCGTCGCGCGCCGTCGCGCAGCGTTCGTGGCCGAAGTCGATGCGTACCGGAAGCAGCGTGCGAAGCTGCTCGACGACCTGTCGACGCAGAGTGCCGCACTGGAAGTCGCGAGCGGGCTCGGCGGGTTGGCCGTCGCGGCGCTTGGTGCGCTGCTGTGCGCGCGCGGCTGGTTTCCGCGCGAGTCGTTGCCGCTGCTGGTGCTGATTGCGGTGGCCGCCTTCATGCCGGTGGCCGAGATCGGCCAGGTCGCGCGCCAGCTTGCCGACACGATCGCGTCGACGCGCCGCCTGCGTGCGCTGGAGAAGGAGCCCGTGCCGGTGACGGACGGCGCGGAGGCGATGCCGGCCAATCCGGCGGTGCGTTTCGAAGCCACGTCCTTTACGTACCCGGGCCGCAGCGTGCCCGCGATCGACCGCGTGAGCTTCGAGGTGCCGCCGGGCAGCACGGTCGCGCTGGTCGGTGCGTCGGGCGCGGGCAAGTCGACGGTCGCGAGCCTGCTGCTGCGCTTCTGGGATCCGCAGCAGGGCCGCGTGACGCTCGGCGGCGTCGATCTGCGCGACTTGCGGCTCGACGACTTGCGGCAGCACATCGCGCTGGTTGCGCAGGATACCTACCTGTTCAACGACACGCTCGAAGCGAACATCCGGCTCGCCGCGAACGACGCGTCCGACGCGGACGTGCAGCGCGCGATCGACCATGCGGCGCTCGGCGACTTCGTCGCGCGGCTGCCGGACGGGCTCGCGACGCGCGTCGGCGAACGTGGCGTGCAGTTGTCGGGCGGCCAGCGTCAGCGTGTCGCGATTGCGCGCGCGTTCCTGAAGGATGCGCCCGTGCTGATCCTCGACGAAGCGACGTCCCATCTGGACACGATCAGCGAGCAGCAGATCCGCGCGGCGCTGGAAGACCTGATGACGCAACGCACGTCGATCATCATCGCGCACCGGCTGTCGACCGTGCGCAATGCCGACCTGATCCTCGTGATGGCGCACGGCAGCGTGATCGAGGCCGGCCGGCATGCGGACCTGATGGCACGGCAGGGCGCGTATGCGCGGCTCGTTTCGCATCAGGCGAGCGGGGTGGCGGCGTAAGCGACGCAGCATCGGCGCGCGGCCGGCTGGCGGGGCCGCGCGCATTCCGCAACCTGCGTTGAATCGTGTCGGCGGTTGCCGGCATCGCGGAGGGTAGCCGCCCCGGCACGGCATGACGCCGCGTCGAATCGCCGACGATTCATGCTGACAAACGCGTGAACGGCGGCGATCCGCGCCGTGCGGTCGCGCCGTCATCATCCTCTCGGGCGTGATGTCCTGGACGGCAACCCCGCCCGACCAGCCCACCGTCACCGCCAACCGCTCCTCAAGCGCCGCCATCGGCCGCCGCAGCACGATGCGGCCCGGGCACTTCGCCCCGGGTCGCATTCCTTTTCCTCCGATTTATCCGTCCCACGCGCCCCGGGTTTGTCTCGATGCATTTACCCGTTGCGGACTTTTTTGTTGTCGTAGTATCGCCATTGACAACACTTGTTGCACTAAGGTCTAATTCGACATCGCATGTTGCGGTGCGGCTTGATGTCGTCGTTCCGCCGGCCGGCTGGCCGGTCACATCGCTCAATCATGCGGAGAGAAACCATGAGTCGCCGTTCCTTCCTGAAAGCCGTCGCGGTGGTTGCCGCGCTCGGCGCAAGCCTCGCGCACGCGGACACCAAGACGCTCGTCGTCGGGACCGACACGTCGTTCATGCCGTTCGAGTTCAAGCAGGGCGACAAGTACGTCGGCTTCGATCTCGACCTGTGGGCGGAGATCGCTAAGGACCAGGGCTGGAAATACACGATCCAGCCGATGGATTTCGCGGGCCTGATCCCGGCGCTGCAGACGCAGAACATCGACGTCGCGCTGTCGGGGATGACGATCAAGGAGGAGCGCAAGAAGGCGATCGACTTCTCCGCGCCGTACTACGACAGCGGCCTCGCGGCGATGGTGCAGACCGGCAACACGACGATCAAGTCGATCGACGACCTGAACGGCAAGGTGATCGCCGCGAAAACAGGCACTGCGACGATCGACTGGATCAAGGCGCACCTGAAGCCGAAGGAGATCCGCCAGTTCCCGAACATCGACCAGGCCTACCTCGCGCTCGAAGCCGGCCGGGTCGACGCGGCGATGCACGACACGCCGAACGTGCTGTTCTTCGTGAACAACGAAGGCAAGGGCAAGGTGAAGGTTGCGGGCCAGCCGGTCAGCGGCGACAAGTACGGGATCGGCTTCCCGAAGGGCAGCCCGCTCGTGCCGAAGGTCAACGCATCGCTCGTGAAGATCCGGGCCGATGGCCGCTACGCGCAGATCTACAAGAAGTGGTTCGGTGCCGAACCGCCGAAGATGTGAGCGTGACGCCGCAGCAGTGCGCGGCCGGGTGGCCGCGCCGGTCTTGAATCGAACGGGGAGCGACAAGTGAATTTCGATTGGTCGGCGATCTGGGCGGCGTTGCCGGACCTGATGGACGGGGTCCGGTTGACGGTGTTCATCGCATTTTTCGGGCTGGTGGGCGGTTTCATCGTCGGGATGATCGCGGGCATGTTCCGCGCATACGGACCGAAGGCGATGAACGTGCTCGCACAGGTTTACATTGAATTGATCCGCGGCACGCCGATCGTCGTGCAGGTGATGTTCCTGTATTTCGCGCTGCCGCTGCTCGCGCATATCCGCATCGACGGCCTGACGGCCGCGATCATCGCGATTACGGTGAATTCCGGCGCGTATCTCGCGGAAGTGGTGCGCGGCGCGCTGCTGTCGATCCCGAAGGGGCTGACGGAAGCGGGTCTCGCGATGGGCTTGTCGATGCCGCGCGTGCTGCTGAAGGTGGTCGGGCCGCTTGCATTCCGGCGGCTGATTCCGCCGCTCGGCAACCAGTGCATCGTGAGCCTGAAGGACACGTCGCTGTTCATCGTGATCGGCGTCGGCGAGCTGACGCGCAAGGGGCAGGAAATCATCGCGGGCAATTTCCAGGCGGTCGAGATCTGGACGGCCGTGGCCGTCATCTACCTGTTGCTGACCGGCGCCATGACGTTGACGCTGCGGCTCGTCGAGAAGAGGATGCGCATCTTATGAGCATGATCGAATTCCAGAACGTGTCGAAGAGCTTCGGCCACGTGCCGGTGCTGAAGCATATCGACCTGAAGATCGATGCGGGCGAGGTGGTCGTCGTGATCGGCCCGTCCGGTTCGGGCAAGTCGACGATGTTGCGCTGTATCAACGCGCTCGAGAAAATCACCGGCGGCGAGCTGCTGGTCGACGGCCAGAGCGTGCGCGGCAACGCGACGACGATCCGCAACATCCGGCTCGAAGCCGGCATGGTGTTCCAGCAGTTCAACCTGTTTCCGCAGATGACCGCGCTCGAGAACGTGATGTTCGGGCCGATCCAGGTGCGCGGCGCCTCGCGTGCCGACGCGCGCGACCAGGCGATGGCGCTGCTCGACAAGGTCGGCCTCGAATCGCGCGCGAATCATTACCCGTCGGAGCTGTCGGGCGGCCAGCAGCAGCGCGTCGCGATTGCACGCGCGCTCGCGATCCGGCCGCGGCTGATGCTGTTCGACGAGCCGACTTCGGCGCTCGATCCGGAATTACGCCACGAAGTGCTGAAAGTGATGCAGGATCTCGCGACCGAAGGGATGACGATGATCGTCGTCACGCACGAGATCGGCTTTGCGAAACGGGTCGGCACGCGCCTGCTGTTCATGGATCAGGGCGGGATTGCCGAGGACGGCCATCCGGTCGACCTGATCGACCGGCCGCCGACCCCGCGCCTGAAGGATTTCCTGAAACACGTGTCCTGAACGAAACCGAACCCTCCGACATGCCGCTTTCCCTTTCCCCCGTCATCGCCGGCGCGCCGTTCGACATCGGCGTGCGCCTCGGCGAGCTCGCCCGTCCCGTGTTCGATGCCTACATGCAGCAGAGCAGCGCGTGGCAGGCCGTGCGCCGCTGGCGCGGCCATCCGTTCGTCGCTTCGCTGCGGCAGGCCGCGCTGGCCGCGTATCCCGATCTCGTCGCGGAACTGGACGGGATCGCGGCGGGCGTCGGCTGGCCGGCCGAGGACATCTTTCTGTGGAACTGTCGCGGCGAGCTGATCCACAACGCGCCGGACGGCTGCACGACGCTTGCCGCGCGCGACGGGAATGGCACGCGCTGGATCGCGCACAACGAGGACGGCGATCCGTACCTGCGCGAGCGCTGCCTGCTCGTCGATGTGCAACCGGTGGGCAAGCCGGGCTTCATCAGCTTCTATTACCCCGGTTCGCTGCCGGGCCATACCTTTGCCGCGAACCGGGCGGGCATCGCGCAGGCGATCAACAACCTGCGGATCCGCACGCCGGCAGCGGGCGTGCCGCGCATGATCCTCGCGCGCGCCGTGCTCGACGCGACGTCGCTCGACGCGGCGGCCGACGTGCTGCGCGGTCATGCGCGTGCAAGCGGTTTTCATCACACGCTGGGCGCGACCGGCGATGCGCGGCTGCTGAGCATCGAGGCGAGCGTCGCGCGCTGTTCGGTGATCGACGTCGCGCGGCTCACAGGGCATGCGAACCATCTCGTGCATCCCGGCTGCGACGCGGAAGCGCAGATCGTCACGCAATCGTCGGCCGACCGCCAGCGCCGCGTCGATGCGCTGACGCCCGCCATCGACGCAATCGATGAAGGCGCGCTGCTGCGCGTGCTCGGCGATCGCGCACCGGAAGGGCTGCCGATCTATCGCGACGATCCGGCCGACCCCGACGACGAGAACACGCTGGCCACGGCCGTGTTCGCGATCGGCGCGGCATCGATCGATTTCACCATTCACCAACAGGGCGCGCAGTGTTTCGCGACGCGCATCGTGCCGTCCGGACACGCGCACGACGCATCCTGATCCATGAGGCAACGCATGACGACCGTTTTCCATCGCGCACCGCGCGCCACCTTGCCCGTTGCCGTCGCAGGCGACGGCATCGAGATCATCGACTCGACCGGCAAACGCTATATCGACGCGTGCGGCGGCGCGGCCGTTTCGTGCCTCGGCCACAGCAACCAGCGCGTGATCGACGCGATCAAGCGGCAGGCGCAGCAACTGGCGTACGCGCATACGTCGTTCTTCACGACCGACGTGGCCGAGGAGCTGGCCGACCGGCTCGTCGACGCCGCGCCGGCCGGCCTCGAACACGTGTATTTCGTGTCGGGCGGGTCCGAGGCGGTCGAGGCCGCGCTGAAGCTCGCGCGCCAGTATTTCGTCGAGAAGGGCGAGCCGCAGCGCCGCCATTTCATCGCGCGGCGCCAGAGCTATCACGGCAACACGCTCGGCGCGCTCGCGATCGGCGGCAATGCGTGGCGGCGCGAGCCGTTCCTGCCGCTGCTGATCGAAGCGCACCACGTGAGCCCGTGCTTCGCGTACCGTGACCAGCAGGCCGGCGAAACCGACGAAGCGTATGCGCAGCGTCTCGCGGACGAACTCGAGCAGAAGATCGTCGAACTCGGTGCGGACAACGTCGCGGCGTTCGTCGCGGAGACGGTGGTGGGCGCAACGGCCGGCGCGGTGCCGCCGGTGCGCACGTACCTGAAGAAGATTCGTGCGGTGTGCGACAAGTACGGCGTGCTGCTGATCCTCGACGAGATCATGTCGGGGATGGGGCGCACGGGCTATCTGTACGCATGCGATGAAGACGGCGTCGCGCCCGATCTGCTGACAATCGCGAAAGGGCTCGGCGCGGGCTACCAGCCGATCGGCGCGACGCTCGTCAGCGACCGCATCTACCGGACGATCGTCGACGGCTCGGGCTTTTTCCAGCACGGCCACACGTACCTCGGCCATGCAACCGCCTGCGCGGCCGCGCTTGAGGTACAGCGCGTGATCGCCGAAGAGAAGCTGCTCGACAACGTGAAGGCACGCGGTGAGCAACTGCGTGCGTCGTTGCGCGAGCACTACGGCGCGCATCCTCACGTCGGCGACGTGCGCGGCCGCGGGTTGTTCGTCGGCGTCGAGCTCGTGCGCGATCGCGACAGCAAGGCGACGTTCGATCCGGCGCTGAAGCTGCACGCAGCGGTCAAGCGCGAAGCGATGCAGCGCGGCTTGATGGTGTATCCGATGGGCGGGACGATCGACGGCGTGCACGGCGATCACATCCTGGTCGCGCCGCCTTTCATTTGCACCGCGCAGCAGATCGATACGATCGTCGAGCGGCTGTCGGGCGCGATCGGTGCGGCGCTCGCGTCGGCCGGCGCGTGAGCGCATTCGTCGAACCTTCTCCGGAGCTCGCCATGACCAACAGATTGCCTCCGTTCGATCCCGCATCGGCCACCGATGAGCAGAAGGCCGTGCTGGCCGACATTCTCAGCGGCCCGCGCGGCAACCTGAACGGGCCGTTTCTCGGCTGGATCGCGAGCCCCGAGCTCGCTCAGCACGCGCAGAAGCTCGGCGCGTTCTGCCGCTATCGCACGGGCCTGCCGCTGCGCCTGTCGGAACTCGCGATTCTCGTGACGGCCGCGCGCTGGCGCTCGCAGGCCGAGTGGCACATCCACCATCCGATCGCCGTCGACGCGGGCGTGCCGGCCGCGACGGCCGACGCGATCCGGCGCGGCGTCGTGCCCGCCTTCGAGTCGGACGACGATGCGCTGATCCATGCGTTCGCGAGCGAGCTGTACGATACGCGGCGCGTGAGCGATGCGACGTTCGCGCGGGCGGAAGCACGCTTCGGCCACGAAACCGTCGTGAATCTCGTGGCCTTGCTCGGCTACTACGCGCTCGTCGCGATGACGCTGAACACGTTCGGCATGCGCGCGGAAGGGCAGACCGAATTGCCGTTTCCGGAGTAACCGCCGCGTTTCGACAGTGCCGGAGCAGGGCGGCGATACGTCTGATGAACACCGCGCCGACCTGTTCCCGGCACAATGCAACCAAATGTATTCATGCGGGATCGATGGCCGATCGCCGCGTATGATGGCTTGTTCACGTCGATATGAGCGGTGAGCAAGCATGACGAGTACCCGCAAGACCTTGATGATCGCCGGTGGGCTCCTGGTAGCCGCAGCCGGCACTGCCTACGTGATGCTCCTGCGCGCGGACCACCGCGCGATCGAAGATGCCGGCATCGGCGATTCGGCCGCGCCCGTTGCCACGGCGCCTGCCAGCAACGATCACGCAGTGCAGGGCACCATCGCGCCGCCGGCCCCGGCCGCCGCGATGGCCCCGAAACAGGCGGCTGTCGCGTCGCCACCTCCCGCACCGGCACCTTCTGCGCCGGCCACAACTGCACGCGTCAGCGCAGCGCCTGCGTCTGCTCCTGCCGTGCCGGTTGTCAGCGACAAACCGCAGCCGGTGACGAAGCCGAGCGCACCGCCGCCGAAGGTCAATGTCGTGACCGTCGATGCGCAGGATTCGACCCCGCCGTCACCACCGCCGGCCGCCAAAGCTGTGCAGCAGGCCGCACCCGCCCCCGCGCAGGTCACGCAACGCGCGCCGCGCAAGCGCGACGGCCTCGAGCGCCACGCGGCCGCGGCGCCTGCGGCAACGAAATCCGAGACGCCGGAGACGGCGGCGCTCGTCAGGGAATCGGCGAAGCTCGACCCGTCGTTGCCGCCGCCGTCGACGCCGTCGAGCAGCGGTTCGTACCGGCAGGGCAACTCGTCCGCGGGTGCGAATCCGGTTGCTGCCGCGATGACCGAGCAACTGGTCAGGGAGTCGAGCACTTTGAAGTCGCCGTCAGCGGCGCCCGCGAACGGCGGCCCGACCACGACCAAGTAATCGCGATCGCTTCCGGAATAAAAAGGGCCCCGCACGCCGACCAAAGCATGCGGGGCCAAGAGAGACAAACTGTTGTGCCGACGGGCTGACGCGCGTTACGCGGCGACCGCTTCCTCGGCCTGCGGTTGCGCGGCAACAACCGGTGCAACGTCCTGCCGGATCAGGTGATCGAACGCGCCGAGCGATGCCTTCGCGCCTTCACCCACGGCGATCACGATCTGCTTGAACGGCACCGTCGTCACGTCGCCGGCCGCGAACACGCCCGGTACCGACGTCGCGCCGCGCGCATCGACGACGATCTCGCCGTGCTTCGACAGTTCGACCGTGCCTTTCAGCCATTCGGTGTTCGGCACGAGACCGATCTGCACGAACACGCCTTCCAGATCGATGCGCTGCGTGTCGCCCGAGCGCAGATCCTTGTAGACGAGCCCGTTCAGCTTGCTGCCGTCGCCGGTCAGCTCGGTCGTTTGCGCCTGCGTGACGATCGTCACGTTCGGCAGGCTGCGCAGCTTGCGCTGCAGCACTTCGTCCGCGCGCAGTTGCGCGCCGTATTCGATCAGCGTGACGGCCTTCACGATGCCGGCGAGGTCGATCGCGGCCTCGACGCCCGAGTTGCCGCCGCCGACTACCGCGACGCGCTTGCCCTTGAACAGCGGGCCGTCGCAGTGCGGGCAGTACGCGACACCGCGGTTGCGGTATTCGCGCTCGCCCGGCACGTTGATTTCACGCCAGCGCGCGCCGGTCGCGAGGACGATCGTCTTCGCTTTCAGCACCGCGCCGTTCGCGAGGCGGATCTGGTGCACGTCGCCCGGAATCAGCGCGTCGGCGCGCTGCACGTCCATGATGTCGACGTCGTACTGCTTCACGTGCTGTTCGAGTGCGGTCGCGAACTTCGGCCCTTCGGTTTCCTGCACCGACACGAAGTTCTCGATCGCCATCGTGTCGAGCACCTGGCCGCCGAAACGCTCGGCCACGACGCCCGTCGCAATGCCCTTGCGCGCCGAGTAGATTGCCGCCGCCGCACCTGCCGGGCCGCCGCCGACGATCAGCGTATCGAACACCGGCTTGTTCTCGAGCGACTTCGCGGCACGTGCGCTCGCACCCGTGTCGAGCTTCGCGAGGATTTCCTTCACGCTGCTGCGGCCCTGGCCGAACGATGCGCCGTTCAGGAACATCGTCGGCACGGCCATGATCTGGCGCGACTCGACTTCGCTCTGGAACAGCGCGCCGTCGATCGCGACGTGACGGATGCGCGGGTTGATCAGCGACATCACGTTCAGCGCCTGCACGACCTCCGGGCAGTTCTGGCACGACAGCGAGAAATACGTCTCGAACGCGTAGTCGCCGTCGAGCGCGCGGATCTGTTCGATCACGTCGTCGTCGAGCTTGATCGGGTGGCCGCCCGTCTGCAGCAGCGCGAGCACGAGCGACGTGAATTCATGGCCCATCGGAATGCCGGCGAAGCGGATGCCGGCCGGCTTGCCGGGCTCGCCGATCGAGAACGACGGCTTGCGCTCGGCGTCGTCGCGGCGTTCGGTCACGGTCACACGATCCGTCAGCGACGCAATCTCGTTCAGCAGCGCCAGCAGTTCCTGCGATTTCGCGCTGTCGTCGAGCGAGGCGACGAGTTCGATCGGGCGCGTGATCTTTTCGAGGTACGCTTTGAGTTGGTTCTTGAGGTTGGCGTCGAGCATGGCGTTTCGGATTCCGTATTAATGATTCTGGTCGGGCACGTCGTGCCGGAGGAGGGCGCGGGCCGCATGCTGCAGCGGCCCGTGTTGGTGTGTCTCGCGCGCCTCGTGCGAGGCGCGCGGAGCGATCGTCAGATCTTGCCGATCAGGTCGAGCGACGGGGTCAGCGTTTCCGCACCCGGCGTCCACTTGGCCGGGCACACTTCACCCGGGTGCGCCGCGATGTATTGCGCAGCCTGCACCTTGCGCAGCAGTTCGCCTGCGTCGCGGCCGATGCCGTTGTCGTGGATTTCGCACAGCTTGATCTCGCCTTCCGGGTTGATCACGAACGTGCCGCGCAGGGCCATCCCTTCTTCCTCGATCAGCACGTCGAAGTTGCGCGACAGCGTGAGCGTCGGGTCGCCGATCATCGGGTACTTGATCTTGCCGATCGTGTCCGACGTGTCGTGCCACGCCTTGTGCGTGAAGTGCGTGTCGGTCGACACGCCGTAGATTTCGACACCCAGCTTCTGGAATTCCGCGTAACGGTCGGCGAGGTCGCCCAGTTCGGTCGGGCAGACGAACGTGAAGTCGGCCGGGTAGAACACGACGACGGACCACTTGCCCTTGAAGTTCTCTTCCGAGACGGGCACGAAATCGCCATTGTGGTAAGCGGTTGCCTTGAACGGCTTGATTTGGGTGTTGATGATCGGCATCTTGCGAGTTCCTTTGCGGTGGTGTTGATGAAGTGTTCCCAGTATCCGGGTTCACCCTGAGTTTGTGAAATTGCTTGTTTCAATCCGGGGCATCGGGAATTTCTATCTGCTTCCGGCCCTTGATTGGGTGGGGTGTGCGGGGGAGGTGATTGACGTGCGGGTGCGTGGACGCGCGGCAGCCGGGCGGAGACGCGGCGAGAGGGATGACATCGAACGTCAAAGGCCGCGGTGGATCGACTCCGGGCGGTGCCGAAGGTTGCTCGGGTGGCGGATGTTGGGGCGCGCGTTCACCACTCCGAGCGGAAGTCTTCCTGGTATGCGACGACGCGCCCCTTCCAGAGGCCGAACACATTGTCAGCAAGTGTCCGGTTCTGCAGCGCGATGTAGGCATCGATCGCGTCCCGGATGATCTCTGCAGGGGAACGGCTCTGGTGCGCGGCGATGCGGGCCAACGCGGCATGCTGGTCATCTGATAGATCGACCGGAATTCTGTTCATTGCAACCTCCGTGACGTGACACGGTCATCGTGGCGATCCGGCGGGACAGGCGCAAGTTCACGGCACGTCCGACGCGAATGCGGGTTCCAGAATCGCCCGGCTGTCGACTCGACGTCGTCCCGCTCCACTCAAATCCCCGCCATCTTCCTCAACCATTCCGCCAGGCGCCGCGCCCCGTCCGGCATGTCCGCGTCCTCGCGCGTGCACAGGTAGTAATCGCGCCCGTCGTCGAGCGCGTGATCGAACAGCTTCACGAGTTCGCCATTCGCCAGCTCGCGCTCGACCAGCGGCGCGCGCAGCAACGCCGCGCCGAGATCCGCGCGCGCGGCGCTCAGCGTCAACTGGCCGTCCTCGAACATCGGCCCCACCGCATGCGACACGTGCTTCACGCCCGCGCCCTGCAGCCAGTTGACCCACGTGCTGCGATCCTCGTCATGCACGAGCGGGGCGCGCGCGAGATCGGCCGGCGTGCGGAACGGCCCGTGGCGCTTCAGGAACGGCGGGCTGCACATCGGCACCATCGCGCCCGGCAGCAGCCGTTCGCAGCGGTAGCCGGGCCAGTCGCCGGTGCCGAAGCGGATCGACAGGTCCGACGCATCGCTGCGGTAGTTGCGGTGATGCGCGTACAGCACCGTCACGTCGACGTCGGTGTTGTCCGCCAGGAACGTGTGCAGCCGCGGAATGAACCAGCCGATGCCGAGCAGCGGAATCAGGCTGACGGTGATCTGCCGCAGCGACGACCGGTCGCGCACGAAGCGCGTCGCGCTGCGCAGCACCGAGAACGCGGCGCTGATCGAGCGGTAGTAGTCGCGGCCTTCGTCGGTGAGCGCGAGCAGCCGGCCCTCGCGCACCGTCAGCGGCGTCTGGATGAACGCTTCGAGCAGTTGTAGCTGATGGCTGACCGCCGACGGCGTGATGTCGAGCTCGCCCGCCGCCGCGGTGACCGACCCGAGACGCGCGAACGCTTCGAACGCACGCACCGCGCGCAGCGGCGGATCGTACGGCAATTGTTCGATATTTTTCATGTGTCGAATTTTATCGAAAAGTCAGGGTAAGCGCCAACATGAAAATATCCTGTAATTACAGCGATTTAAGTTAATGTGTCGAGAACGGCATAAGCATCCAACAATTGGGTATTTGGGGTTTGGGTGATGAATATTTAATATTTTTCATGTTTTGATCCGATTTACCGATCCTCGCACATGAAAATCGCTTTTCTCCCCGCCAGCCTCGCCTTCTCGGCGGCCGCCCTGGTCGCCTCCGTTCCCGCGTTCGCGCAATCCGCTCCGCAGACGATCCTGATCGGTCTCGCCGCGCCGCTCACCGGCCCGTCCGCGCGGATCGGCAAGGACTTGCAGAACGGCGCGCAACTCGCGATCGACGACGCGAACGCGAAGCATCCGACCATCGGCGGCAAGCCGGTCGCCTACAAGCTCGTCGCGGCCGACGACCAGTCCGACCCGCGCACGGCCGTTGCGGTTGCGCAGCAGCTCGTCGACAAGCACGTGATTGGCGTCGTCGGCCACTGGAATACGGGCTGCAGCGTGCCGGCGTCGCGCGTCTATCGCGATGCGGGCATCCCGCAGATCGCGCCGGCGTCCACCGGCCATCAGTACACGCAGCAGGGCTATGCGACGGCCTTCCGCATCATGGGTCACGACGATGCGGGCGGCAATTTCACCGGCGCGTACGCGGTGAAGACGCTGAAGGCGAAGCGCATCGCGGTGATCGACGATCGCACGTCGTTCGGCTCGGGGCTCGCCGATCAGTTCATCAAGGGCGTGCAGGCGAACGGCGGCGCGATCGTCGATCGCCAGTACGTGAACGACAAGACGACCGACTTCAGCGGCGTGCTGACCGCGATCAAGGGCAAGCGCGCGGATCTCGTGTTCTTCGGCGGCCTCGATGCGCAGGCTGCGCCGATCTCGCGCCGGATGCGCCAGCTCGGCGTGAACGCGCCGCTGCTCGGCGCGGGCGGCTTCGTGAGCCAGACCTTCCTGTCGCTCGCGGGCAAGGACGGCGACGGCGTGACGGCGCTCGAACCGGGCCTGCCGCTCGACCGGATGCCGGGCGGCAAGGCGTTCGACACGCAATACCAGGCGCGCTTCCACGCCCCGATCGAACTGCATGCGCCGTTCGCGTACGACGCGGCCGCCACGCTGATCGCGGCCGCGCAGAAGGCCGGCACGACGCAGCCGGCGAAGCTGGTCGCGGCGGTGCGTGCGATCGACCGGCCCGGCGTGACGGGGCGGGTCGCGTTCGACAACGAAGGCAACCTGAAGGACCCGGCCTTCACGATCTATCAGGTGCGCGGCGGCAAGTGGACCGTCGTCGACGTGCTCGGCGGCTCGCGCACCGCGGCCAAGTAAACGAAACAGCGTAAAAAACCAAGACGATCCCCATGACCGAAGCGACCCAGACACCCGCCGCCGCACCCGAGGACACGCGCCTCGGCATCCTCGCGCGACGCCGCATCGAAGCGGAAATCATCAAGCCGATCTACGAGATCATGAAGCGCGAGTTCGGCGCCGAGCGCGCGCAGGCCGTGATCGCGGAAGCCGTGCGCGGCGCGGCCGTCGACGCCGGCCGCACCTTCGCCGCGCAGGAGCCGGACGGCGCGAGCGTGAAGTCGTTCATCGCACTGCAGGTGCTGTGGGAGAAGGACGATGCGCTCGACGTCGAGGTGCGGCGCGCGGACGACGCGCACTACGACTACGACGTGCATCGCTGCAGCTACGCGGAGATGTATCACGCGATGGGGCTCGGCGAGATCGGCCACCTGCTGAGCTGCGCGCGCGACAGCTATTTCATCCAGGGCTACGCGCCGGACGTCGCGCTCACGCGCACGAGCACGATCATGCAGGGCGGCAAGCGCTGCGATTTCCGCTACGCGCTGCAAGCCGCGCCGGAGAACGGCGATGCGTAACGACACCGCCCATACCAATGCGGCAAACGCGAGTGCGCCGCGCGTTGACGGCGACCGCCTGTGGGCGTCGCTCGACCGGATGGCGCAGATCGGCGCGACGCCGAAGGGCGGCGTCTGCCGCCTCGCGCTGACCGATCTCGATCGCGAATCGCGCGACCTGTTCGTGCAATGGGCGCAAGACGCCGGCTGCACGGTGCGCGTGGACCAGATGGGCAACGTGTTCGCGCGCCGCGCGGGCCGCCATCCCGACGCCGCGCCGGTCATGACGGGCTCGCACGCCGATTCTCAGCCGACGGGCGGCCGCTACGACGGCATCTACGGCGTGCTCGGCGGGCTTGAGGTCGTGCGTGCGCTGAACGACGCGGGCATCGAGACCGAGCGCCCGATCGACGTCGTGATCTGGACCAACGAGGAAGGCTCGCGCTTTGCGCCGGCGATGGTGTCGGCCGGCGTGTTTTCCGGCGTCTATACGCTCGAGTACGGACTGTCGCGCACTGACGGTGCGGGCAAGACGATCGGCGAGGAACTGGCGCGGATCGGCTACGCGGGTGCCGAGCCCGTCGGCGGCTATCCGGTGCATGCGGCGTATGAGCTGCATATCGAACAGGGCGCGATTCTCGAACGGGCCGGCAAGACGATCGGCGTCGTGACGGCCGGGCAGGGGCAGCGCTGGTACGAGGTGACGCTCACCGGTGTCGACGCGCACGCGGGCACGACGCCGATGGAATTCCGCCGCGATGCGCTGGTCGGCGCCGCGCGGCTGATCTCGTTCGTCGAAGTGCTCGGCCGCCGTTACGCGCCGTACGCGCGCGCGACGGTCGGGATGATCGAGGCGCGGCCGAACTCGCGCAACACGGTGCCGGGCGGCTGCTTCTTCACGGTCGAATTCCGTCATCCCGACGACGCGGTGCTCGACGAGCTGGACGCGGCGCTGCGTGCGGAACTGGCGCGCGTGGCCGACGAAACGGGCCTCGGCGCGCAGATCGAGCAGATCTTCACGTATGCGCCGATCCCGTTCGCGCCGCGCTGCATCGACACGGTGCGCGATGCGGCACAGGCGCTCGGGCTGTCGCACATGGATATCGTGTCCGGCGCGGGTCATGACGCCTGCTATGTCGCGCGCGTCGCGCCGACGGGGATGATCTTCGTGCCGTGCGTCGACGGGCTGAGCCACAACGAGGCCGAAGCGATTACGCCCGAGTGGGCGGCGGCGGGCGCCGACGTGCTGTTGCGTGCGGTGCTGCAGAGCGCGCAGGAAGCCTGAGCCTGGGCGTGACGGCGGCGGTCTGGCGGGAGCGTGTTCTCCGGGCCGGATCGCGCCGTTTCGCGCCTGACGACGCGAACGCGCGGTTCGCGTCAGGCCGCCGGCGAGTGTCGATCGAGATATCGCCGCATCACATGGAACGCCGTATCGGTGCGCCCCGGCATCGTCACCATCGCGCCATCGGCTGCGAAGCCGAGCTTTTCATAAAACCGGTACGCGGCTTCGCGTGCCGTGCACCACACGAGCGCGGCCCCATGTGCTTCCGCATGCCGCACACACACCTGCACCAGCACGCGCCCGAAGCCCAGGCCGCGAACCGCAGGGTGGACGGCCATCCCGCGCAGCCGCCACGCCGGCCGCGCACGATCGTCGTCGCGCCACTCCTCGCAGAGCGACGCAACGGCGACGATGCCCGATGCGTCGCGTACGCCGACGTGCAGGGTCGTCGGCGCATGGTCGCCAGCCAGTTCGCACGCGTTCAGATCGCCGTTCAGCAGGATCGTCGCCCGGAGCGGGTGTGTCTGCGCGGCTTCGATCGATGCGATGGTGAACAGCGTGTCGTGTGACGTCATCAACGTTCCTTGTGGAGTCCGGCCGCGCGTTACTGAGCGGCCTTGCGCCGTGCCATGTACGCGAGATACGCGACGATCTGGTCGAGTTCGCGGTCGCTCAGCTGATCGGGCGGAAACGCCGGCATGCTGCGGCCCGGCCAGTCGCGCACCGACGCCGGGTTGCGGATGTAGCGGCGCAGCGCGGCGGGCTGGAAGTAGTCGACCGGATTCATCGGCGTGTTCAGGTCGGGGCCGGCATGGCTGCTGCCCGCGCCGTCGATGCGGTGGCACGCGAGGCATTGCGTGACGAACAGGTGCTGGCCGGCGCGGGCCGGGTCGTTCGCGGGCAGCGCGGCATCGACGGCAAGCGACGGCCAGCGCGCGAGCGGCGACGATTCGATCGTGACGCGCACGATCTGATACGGCCATTGCTCGCCGCGTACCGACGACGCTTTCGGCCCGAGCCAGACGAGATAGAACGGCCCCGCGCTGACCGCCTTGCCCGGCAGTTTCGGCCACGGGTGCGCGGGATCCTCGATCGCGAGCCATGCAACGGCGCCGGCCGGCGCGCGGTGGCGCACGAGCTCCAGCGGCAGTTGCGCGGCGAAACCGTCGGCCGCGCGGGTTTCGAGCACGCCGTCGGCCGGCAGCGTGTCGCCGAGCAGGTCGGCGAACGGCACCGCGCGGAAGGTCATCGGCTTGCCGTACGCGATGTCGCGCGGCACGCGGATCGTCGCGGCGTCGGGGCGCGCGAGCAGCGCCTGCGGCGTGAAAGAGCGGGGCGTGTCGCCGGTCGCGAGTTCGAGCGCGGACTCGGCGAATGCGCGCTGCCCGAGCAGGCAAACCGTCAGCAGCAACAGCGGAAACAACCGGCGCTTCAGCATTCGTTCTCCAGGGAGGGCAGGGTCGGCAACGGCGGGAGGATACCGCGCGGCGCGCCGATGGCATGAGTCGGGCGACAGTCTATCCGGTACGGGCGCGGCCGGCACGGGAAACGGACGTCAGGCGATGGTGTATCGTGCTCCGATGCGCCGCGTGGTGCGGCCGGACAACACGACATGGACCCTTCCGTCACCCGCGCGCTCGCGCATATCCGGCAGGCCTGGCCGCCCGGCCGTCCGTCCGACGCTTGGCCGGTGACGCTCAACTTCCATCCGGACACGCAGGTCGACGGTGTCGGCACCCTCGAGCGGATCGTCCGCGACGGCCTCTACCGATCCCAGTTCGAAACGGCGACGAGCAACGGCGGCCTGACTGCGCATCCCGGCGGCGCGCGCTGGTTGTGGGAAAGCCGGATGTTCGGGCAGGCCTACGATGCCGCCGATCCCGTCTGGCGGCCGAAATACGGCGCGCTGAATCATCGCCGCGATCCTGCCGGCGGATCGCGCCGTTTCGGTTCGTGCCACTTGCGCCTGCGCAGCCATGTGCTCGAACGGACGACGTTCTGCTATCCCGACAGCTACTACGAGCCGCGGTATTTCGCGATCCACGACGGCACGCCGCTGGTCGCGCTGGCGACCGAGAATCGCGACGGTTTCGATCCGCAGCTCGACAACTACATCGAAGCGCACGTGCACGGCGTGGTCAGTCTGGCCGACGACGTCGAGGCGATCGTGCTCGATCCCAGCTATCGCGATACGACGGTCGAGGCCATCGCTCGCCGCTCGGGTTGCCGGGTCGAGTGGCACGACGGCTTTCGGCTGTCGCTGGCACGGCTGGAGGCGTGCCGGCAGTTTCGTGGCGACGCGGCAGCCGACGCGATCGCACGCATCGGCGTCGATCGCGTCGTGACGCCCGCTACGCTCGACCGTGCCCGCGACGGGCTGCTCGACTACCAGACCGCCAAATGGGTGTGGCACTGCGTGGCGCGTTTCGGACAGGACGAGCCTGGCAGCGAAACGGCCGGGCGTTAGCGTTCACCGCGATCGAGTCGTTCGAGGGTAGCGACCGACGGGCGGGCCGCGCCGTCCTCACTGACCCGAGCAGCGCAACTCTGCCTCGGGCAGCGGCTTGTCCCGTGCCGGTTCGAAATCGGCTTCGCGCGCGCCGGACGGCGTCAGCGACACGAAATGCATCGCGTCGCCGCGCGCCGGGAAACCGGCGATACCGGTCGTGCCCCACGGAATCGGCGAAGGCTGCGCGCCGCTCGCGGCGATGCCGGCCGGCGACAGTGCGAGCGTGAGGAGCCGCCCGTCGCGGATCGGCACGTACGCACGCGCCCCGGCGACACCGATACTGGATTCGCGCACCGTCGCCGGCAGGCAGTCGAGCGTCGCGGTACGCTGGCCGTTCGGATCGATCAGCATCGCGACGCCGCGGCCGTTCGCGGTCGTCGTGGTGACGATGAAGCGGTCGATCGCCGGCACGTAGGCCGCGGAATAGACGTAATACTGGATGGCGTCGTTCAGCTCGCCCAGCATCTCCAGCTTCGCGGTCACCGGGTCGAACATCGCGTACTCGAGCTTCGCATCGGTACTGTCGTCGATGAACTTCTGCCAGACCAGCAGCGCCTTGTGCGGCGAACCGGCGATCACGGGCCACCATTCGCGGCGGTGCGGCGCGACCTCGACATGATTCAGCACGCGCCCGGCGGCGTCGTAGGTTTTCACGTAGACGCCGTTGCCGGTGCCGAGATTGTCGACGCCGCCGCCGTCGATCCAGTCGGCCGAATAGAACACGACGAAGCGGTCGGCCGCCGTCGCGACATGCCCCGAGTGGCCGCCCGATTCGACGTCGTTCGGATAGGGCTTGATCGGCTTCAGGTCGCGGCGATAGACGCCGTAGCGCTGGCTGACCTCCTGCGGTGCGTTCCAGCCGTCCTCGAACGTGACGAAGATGTCGCCGCGCGCGTTCTGCGCGATCGACACGGGCTCCTGCGCCTCGGGGCGGCTGATGAACGTATGGACGTGCAGCAGGTGCGGCTTGCCGGGCAGCCATTCGCCGACGTACACGTCATGCGGCCAGTTGCCGTTGCGCAGTGCGCCGCGCGGCACGATGCCCGAGCTGCTGAAGAACACCCAGCGCTTGCCGTTGCCGGCGTCGGCCACGCCGATGCCGTGCATGAAGCTGCGCGGATCGACGGCCGGGCGGGATGACGGGGCGTCCGGCACGGTGACCGTATGCACGGCCGGCGTGGCGGCGAAAGTCGGCGGCGGCACCGTGACGATGCCGCATGCGCCGCACAGCGCGGCCGCGACGCACTGCGCGACCGCCTGCGCCGGGCGCGCTCGCCGCTTCATTCGACGGTCACCGATTTCGCGAGGTTGCGCGGCTTGTCGACGTCGGCGCCGCGCGCGCAGCCGACGTGATAAGCGAGCAGTTGCAGCGGGATCACGTTGACGATCGGCGACAGCAGGTCGCCCGATTCGCGCACGCGGATCAGGTGCGTGTCGCGATCGGCGTCGATCCCGAGCTGATCGCCGGCCAGCACGTAGAGCCGCCCGCCGCGCGCGCGCACTTCGGCCATGTTGGATTTCAGCTTCTGGAACAGGCGATCGTCCGGCGCGATCGTGACGACCGGCATCGCGCTCGTGACGAGCGCGAGCGGGCCGTGCTTCAGTTCGCCGGCCGCATAGCCTTCCGCGTGGATGTAGGACACCTCCTTGAGCTTCAGCGCGCCTTCCATCGCGATCGGGAAATGAATCCCGCGCCCGAGGAACAGCGCGTTCTCGGTGCCGGCGAACTTCGCGGCCCAGCCCATGATCTGCGTTTCGAGCGCGAGCGCGTGGCCGATGCGCTCGGACAGCGCACGCAGCTGCTTCAGGTGCAGCGCGACCTGCGCCGCGTCGAGCCGCCCGCGCAGTTGCGCGAGCGTCAGCGTCAGCACGAACAGCGCGACGAGCTGCGTCGTGAACGCCTTGGTCGACGCGACGCCGAGCTCGATGCCGGCCCGCGTCAGGAACCGCAGCGGCGCGTTGCGCGCGATCGTGCTGGTCGCCACGTTGCAGATCGCCATCGACAGTTGCTGGCCCATGTCGCGCGCCCGCTCGATCGCGCCGATCGTGTCGGCCGTCTCGCCCGATTGCGAAATCCCGACCACCAGCGTGCGCGGATCGGCCACCGTATCGCGGTAGCGGAATTCGCTGGCGATCTCGACCTGCGCGGGCACGCCCGCGATGGCCTCCAGCCAGTATTTCGCGGTCAGGCCCGCGTAGTAGCTGGTGCCGCAGCCGAGCAGCAGCACGCTCCTGACGCGCGACAGCAGCGCGCGCGTGCCGTCGGTCGCGTCGAACAGCGCCGGCGAGATCGTGTCGATGCCGTCGAGCGTGCTGTCGATCGCCTTCGGCTGCTCGAAGATCTCCTTTTGCATGAAGTGCTGGTACGGGCCGAGCGCGGCATCGCCGTCGCGCGCCTTCACCTGGCACAGCGGGCGCTGGGCTTCGTGCCCGCCCGAGTCGACCACGGCGATGCGGTCCGGCGTGATCAGCGCGACGTCGCCGTCTTCCAGATAGACGAAGCGGTCGGTCAGGTCGCCGAGCGCCGCGCAGTCGGACGCGAGGTAGTTCTGTTCGGCGCCGATGCCGATCACGAGCGGCGAACCGGCGCGCGCGGCGACGAGACGCTGCGGCTCGCGCGCGCTCAGCACCGCGATCGCGTACGCGCCATGCAGCCGCTTGACCGCGCGCACGACCGCGTCGAACAGGTCGTCGCGGTAGAGGCTGTGGATCAGGTGCGCGATCACCTCGGTGTCGGTCTGGCCGCGAAACGTGTAGCCGCGCTCCCGCAGCTCCACGCGCAGCGCGTCGTGGTTCTCGATGATGCCGTTGTGCACGACCGCGATCGTGTCGCCGGACATGATCGGATGCGCGTTCATTTCCGACGGCGCGCCGTGCGTCGCCCAGCGCGTATGCGCGATGCAGGTCTGCGCTTCGAGGCCCAGCGTCAGCACGCGGGCCTGCAGGTCGGTCACGCGCCGCAACGTGCGTTCGCTGCGCAGGCGGCCGTCGTCCTGCACGGCGATGCCGCACGAGTCGTAGCCGCGATACTCGAGCCGGCTCAGCGCATTGACCAGTTGCGGCACCTGATTGTTCAGGCCGCTTGCTCCGACGATTCCGCACATGATTCACCTCATCCACAAAAGGTTGCCGGCCTGCCGGCAATGCGCGGCAGCACGGTGTCAGGAACGGCGCCGCACGGCACCGGGTGGGTGCCGTGCGTGGCGGCGCGGCTCCGCTGATCTACTCGCGGGGCGGCGGCCCGGCGTGGGCGACCCATTCGATGCCCGAGATCGAGCCGTTCGCGTCGTGCGATGCGACGAGAATGCGCGTCGTGCGCCGCGCGCCGCGCCGGCGGGCGCTGGCCAGCACGGTCGGCGGCACCGAGCGCACCTTCGCGCTGGCCGAGCGCCGCAGCATCTTCGACACGCGCAGCCGGTAGGCCAGCGGATGCACGACGCGTCCGGCGATCAGCCACATGACGATGGTGCCCGCGATGAGCGCGATGCTGGTCGCGTAGAACACCATCTGTTCGATCGGCATCTCGGCCGGGTTGAACGGCAGCAGGTAGCGGTACGTGTAGATGCAGATCGATGCCCAGACGGCACCCACCAGCGCCGGCCGCAAGAGCCGGAACCAGACGACCAGCACGGAGCCGACGATGCGGCCGCGTTCGGCGATCATTTCGCGCGGTGCGCGCAGGGAGAGGTCAATAATCGGCGCGTTCTTCATGTTGAATGCCTCGGTCGGGGCTGACCCATACGGCCCGCTTGCCGCGGCCCCGCAGCACGATGGCAGGCAGGGCGACGACGGTGGTGATCATGCTGATCAGCCAGAAGGCGACGGGATACCAGACGGTGTCCAGGAAATACATCAGGAGTTTTTCGTCGTAACGACGATCGATCATGCTGCCGATGATCAATTGCAGGATGCAGGTGGCGACCAGCAGCATCCCGTGCCAGTGCGGCACGACGGATACGTGCCAGCTTTGCGGCAGCGGGTACACGACATCGATCAGCGCGAGCAGCAGGATGAACGACATCGAGTACGCCCACGCGATGCCGATCAGGTACTCGGCGAACAGCGGCCACATCATCATCTGCGTCGGCCGCGCAAGCGTGCCCGCGTACTTCATCAGTACCTGGATGCCGCCCTTCGACCAGCGCAGCCGCTGCCGGTACAGGCCCTTCAGCGTCTCGGGCATCAGGATCCAGCTCAGCGCGTGCGGCTCGTACACGACGCGCCAGTCGCGGCACTGCAGCTTCCAGCTGATGTCGATGTCCTCGGTCAGCATGTCCGAGCTCCAGTAGCCGACGTCGGCGAGCGCGGTCTTGCGGAACATCGTGATCACGCCGGATACCGTGAAGATGCGGCCGTACACCTGCTGCGTGCGCTTGATCAGCCCGACGATCGACGAGAATTCGCCGACCTGCATGCGGCCGAGCAGTGACGTGCGCGTGCGGATGCGCGGATTGCCGGTCACGGCACCGACACCCGGATCGGTCAGGAAATGCTCGAGCATCCAGCCGATCGCATCGTGCGCGAGCAGCGCGTCGCCGTCGATGCACAGCAGGTATTCCGCGTTCGACACGGCGGCCGCGGTCGTGAGCCCGACCGCCTTGCCTTCGTTGCGCGCGTGATGGATCACGAGCAGCCGCGGGATCTCGACGGCCAGCTCGTTGAGGATCTCGCCGGTGCGATCCTGGCTGCCGTCGTTGACCGCGATGATGTCGTAGTTCGGATACTGCATCCCGTTCAGGTGGCCGATCACGCTGCGCGCGTTCGCGGCTTCGTTGAAGCAGGGCACGACGATCGAGATCTTCGGGATCCCGCTCGACGCGATCGTCCGCGTGGACAGCTCGCGGCCTTCCTCGAGCAGGAAGTAGTGCACGACGCCGCCGATCATCCACAGGTACGACATGAAGAACGGGTAGTAGAAGACGAAATCCTGCAGGCGCTGGATGATGCTGTGGGTGGTCATGGCGTCTTCGTCCCCTGCGGTTTCTGCATCTGCATCAATGCGTTGATCGACGTCGGGTCGAGGCGCGACTTCAGCGACATCACGTCGCGCATCGCATCGAGTTCCGGCAGGCCGTTCAGGAAGTTGTCCGGGTAGTAGCCGAAATTCACCGCGCCCTCGCTGCGCAGCCGCCGCATCTGCGTGAGCAGCGTGCTGGCGGGGACCTCCTTGCGCGCGTGCCAGTCGTACGACTGCAGCTCGAACACGGTGCGCCGCAGCCCGAGCTTCTTCGCACGGACGGCCTTCACGAGCTGGTCCAGCCAGCCGTCGGGATCCTTCGCCTGCTCCATGTACGGCATCGCCATCAGCGCGACGTAGTCGTAAGTGGCGAGGAAATCGTCGTAGTTCTGCGCGTACCACGCCTCCGATTCGGGCTTGAGCACCGGCAGCGCGAAGATGTTGCGCGCGGTCAGCACGTCGCCCACGTTCTGGTGGGCCAGCACGATCTGTTCGAGCTGGCGGGTCAGGTCGATCAGGTAGCGCGACTTCTGCCGGGTCCAGCGCTTCAGCAGGTCGGGGTTCTCGCGGATCTTGCCGACGTCGGCCGGCAGCCCCCACTGCGAATAGGTGCGCAGCGCATGCCGGCCCGCATCCTCGTAATCGTCGAGCACGGCGTCGTCGCTGAACAGGATGCCGCTGAACGACGCGTGCTTGCTGAGATCCTCGTAGACCTGCTGGATCATCAGCCGCGCATCCGGATCGAACGGGCTCAGCCGGAACGTGCGCGTGCCGTTCTCGCGGGCCGGTGCGCCGCCGTAGGCACTCACGGCTTCGAGCCCGCGCAGCTTGTCGGCCGGCGGCCGGAACGCGAGCACCGGCATCCAGGCGTACACCTGCACGTTTGAGCGCGTGTTGAGCTGCCACGCGGCGCGCGAGAACAGGTCGGCGCGCATCGGCAGGTGCCGGTTCGGGAAATACACGGCTTCGGCCACGCCCGTGCCTTTCGGGTCCGCAAACGCCTGCAGGTACACCGATTTCGGCTGCATCCGGTAGATGCGCTCGATCAGCTTGCCGAGATTCGCTTCCTGCCGCGCGGGATCCGGATCGTAGACCTGGTCCAGGTCGACCTGCACGGTGCGCTCGGGCACGTCGACGTCGCCGCGGTTCGACGCCGGCTCGCGCATCGAGCGCTCGAACCCGCCGATGTCGACGTCGTACATCATCAGGATCCGCCGCAGCCGGTCCAGCGGCACGTCCGGCGTATTCGGGCCGGAATCGAGGCTGAACTGGATGTCCATGCCGAGCGACGTCGATATCTGGCGCACCGGCTGGTTTTCCGCGCCGTATGGCCACACCATCGAGCGTGCGACGATGCCGGTGTGTTCGTGGATCTGCCGCACGCATGTCTGCAGGTCGTTGTGCACGCGCGCTTCGAATTCGGCGTCGGTTTCATAGCGCTTCTCGTCTTGCAGGTAGAGGTGCGACGTGGTCGCCGGCAATTCGTTGCCTTGCGGATTCGCGATCGCGCCGTGATGGAGGTTGTGCGTGTGGCAGCCGAGTTCGACGAACGGCGACTGGCCGAGACGCTTCACCTCGTCCCACGACATGAAGTAGTCGCGCGGCACCTGGACCTTGTCGCTGAGGCGGATCGGCGTATCCGGCGGGGTATCGATCCACGCGGTGACGATGCCCATCACGGCCGGATACTTGAACCGCTCGAGCAGCGGCAGCACCTTCGTGTAGTGGCTGCGAAAGCCGTCGTCGAACGTGATGAGCACCGCGCGCGGCGGCAGCGGCTTGCCGCCGTGCCGCGACTCCTCGATCTGCTTGACCGTGATGGTGTGGTAGTTGTTGGTCTGCAGCCACGAGAAGATTGCGGTCAGCGTGCCGGTATCGACTGCGAACGGATCGATCAACGCCGACGTCGACGGCGACGAAAACGACGCCATCAGGTTGTCGCGCACGTCATGCATGCAGATCACGCGAAACGTCTTGCCGTCGGCCGGGTCGGAAGGCGGCAGCAGGTCGATCATCTTGGCGTTGGTCACGCCAGGAAACAGCGAACAGGCGGCAAACGTGCCGAGGCATCCGCACATGAAGGTCCGTCTGGATTGCATTACCCGATCTCCTTGCTAGAACGGCAGGTTGACCGACATGAAGCCGGTTTCGGAGCGTTCGCGCTCGCCGTCGTACGCGTGGCTGCTGACCTCGACGCCATAGCTCAGCGTGATGTCGTGCTTGAACGTCCACGCGTGCTCGAGGCGCGCGCTCCACAGAGGGCTGGTGCCGAAGCCGCGCTCGTTGTACACGCCGCCGGACACCGAGACACGCTGCTGCAGCCCCATGTCGCCCTTCTTCCACAGGGTCAGCTGGTGCATGACGGTCGCCGCGGCCGCATAGTCGCGGCCCGGGTTGAAGTAGGGCGCGTTCTGGCGCGTGTTGCTGTCGGTGCCGAGATCCAGCGAGACGTTGACCTGCTGGTTGGCGGTCGTGTACACGCGCTGCGTGGCGGTCGCCGAAATTTCCTGGTGCAGGTTCGTGTCGCTGTAGCGGCTCACGCCGTAGCTCAGCTTGACCTCGCGCCGGTCGTTCTGGCGATACACCACCGAGACGTTCGCCGTGCGGCCCCAGATGTGCGCGGCATACGCTTTCCACGGCAGCGCGTTGTCGTTGGTGTCGAGCGAGCCGCTGACGGTCCAGTAGTCGTTCAGCGCGTACGCGATCGACCCGCGGCCACCGGTTCGGCCGTCCGAGCCGAGCGAGCGCGTGACTTCGCCCTGGACCGTGAGCGGCCCGTGACGGTAGTCGCCGCCGACGCCCGTACGCGTGCGGCTGAGGTTGCCGGCGTCGGTCTGCGCATAGCCGAAGAACGTGTGCGAGAAGACGCGCCAGTTGTCGCCGAACGGTTGCGAATACACATAGCTGTCCGACGTGAAGCTGTTGTCGGCCAGTGCGCTGTTGCCGTGCTCGTAGCTCAGGTCGGTCGTGAACACGGGGCTGCGGTATGCGTTGTAGTCGCGCTTGAAGCTGCGCACGGCACCGCTGTCCGGGAACGTGTTGTCCAGGGTCTGGTCGACGTTCTTCGCGGTCGCGTAGTCGTCCGCCGCGAGCGATGCGCGGCCGAGGCCCGCGAGCATTTCGACGCTGTCCGGGTGGTCGGTCAGCGACGCGTGATACATCGCGATCGCCTGGCGGGGATGCGACTGGCCGGACACCGCGTCGGCGTGCGCGGCACGGATCTCCGCGTTGAACGGCACCTGCTTCTCGAGCGCCTCGAGCGCGGCGATCCCCTGATCGACGTGACCCGTGAAGATCAGGTATTGCGCGCGCAGCCGGTAGTAGCGCAGATAGTCGCTTTCCCCTGGGCCGACGGTTTGCACCTCCTTGGCCGGCGGCAGCGATGCGCCCATGTCATCGAGCACCTGTTTCGCGTCCGCCGCGCGGCCCTGGTCGACGTACGACCAGAACAGCCCTTCGCGAAGTTCGATCGGGCGCGTGCGTGCGCCGTACTGGAAGCCTCGGGTCGCGCGGTCCGTCGGCGATGCGGTTGCCTGCTTCAGCGCGCGCTGGTACACGGCGTTGGCCTTGCCCGGCTCGCTCAGGTACAGGTAGGCATCGCCGACGGCCGACAGCGCGTCGATCGAGATCTCCGCGTTGGACGGAATGGTCTCGAACGTCGAGACGGCCTGCTTCATGTCGCCGCGCGCGGCGTAGGCGACCGTGCGGTCGCCCGCGAGCGCCGTCCGGACCGGCGTGTACTCGGGCGTGGCCGGCATCCGCTTGTCGAGGTCGTCCGCCGCGCGCAGCGCGTTGTCGATCCCGTCGAAGCGGTCGGAACTCGTCATCGAGCGCGACTTGTCGCGTCCGCCGCGCACCTGCTGGCGAATCGCCAGTTCTTCGAGTTGCGCGATATCGACGGCGGAGAACGCGTCGGGCCGTGCCTTGGCTTCGTCGAGCGCCTTGATCGCGCCGCCGCTCGCCGCGAGGCCGAACACGTCGTTGCGTACGGTCGCGACGTCGGCGGTGCTCAGATTAGGTGCCTGGGCATTCGGGGTCTCGACGTCGGGCCCTTGCGATCGTTGTGTCCCTTCGTCGGGTAGCTGGGCGCCGGGCGTCTGCGCGTTCGGCGCCGGGGGCGACGGCGGCGGCGCGCCAGGCATCTGGGGAACGGGCGCAGGCGAGTTCGGCATCGGGGTGCCGGAGGCCTGCGCGGTTTGCGTCGGCGTATTCGACGGTACGGCGGGCGCAGGTTGTGCGACTGTCGGCGGGGCGTCCGGCGTGGGCGCGATCGGTGCTGGCGAAGGGGATGCCGGCGTGTCGGACGTCGTCGCGGCAGGAAGCGTCGGCGCATCGGGCGGCCGGGCGGTCGTGGCCTGTGCTAGCAGCATCGGCGTGTCCGGTGTCTGCGCGACCGGTGCCGGCGTATTCGGCGTCGTCGGCGTATCCGGCGTTCGCGCGACCGGCACCGGGTCGCTCGATTTCGGCGCCTCCGGTTCGACCACGACCGTGGTCGGCTGCTGCGGGTTCGATGCCTGCGCGATCTGCATCGATGCATCGGAAGCCTGCGCGATCGGCGTCGGCGCATGAGGGGGCGGGGCGCCCGCAGCGTCGGCAATCTGGATCGACACGACCGTGGGCTGCATGGCGCGCGGCGGCGCATCCGGCGCGCCGTGGGTCCCGGCGATTGCGTTGACGCCGCCCGCTTCCGTATCGCCGTCGGCGGAGAAGCAGGGGCCGGACGCGACGAGCAGCAACACCAGCGGCGCATGCAGGAGGATCCGCCGGTTGGACGGAGCGTCGGTGGTGCATTGTTGTTTACGATTGTTGTCCACGAGGTGTCCTCCTTTCGAAACGATCACATCGGTTGCACGCCTGACGACGCGCGTCGGCGCGCATCGCGTGGCCGGGCTGCGAGTGCCCGGCGATGCGGATCCGGCTTACAGCCGGTTGCGGATCGCTTGCCCAAGCAACGCGCGCGATTCGCTGTTCTTCGGGTCGATCGCGAGCACCCGGCTCGCGTTTTGTTCCACACAGTTCCATTCGTCGATCACCGCGCACGAGCGCGCCTTCGCCAGCGCACGTGCACTTTCCAGATCCGAGCGCGTGACGCTTGCCGTCTGCATGCGGGCCGAATCGGGTCCGTACGACTGCGGTTTCGGCGCGAGGTCCATGCGCTTTTTCGTGCCGGCCAGCGTTTCGGTTCGCGGTGCGCGATGCGCGGCGCCGGGCCGTATGGCGGCGCGGCTGTGGGCCGGCGCGGCACGCGAGTTGGCCGCCAGCATCACGGGCGATGCATGCGACGATTGCCGGTGCTTCGCGACGGCGTGGGGCCGTGCCGGTGGCGCCGCTTCCGGCTCGACCGCGAGCGTGACGGGGCGCACCGTCGATACCGCGAGCGCTTCCGACGCGGATGGCTGCGGTGTGACGGGGGGCGTGGCCTGCGCGAGCGCCGGCGCAGGCATGGGGGCGGGGTCGGAGGCGGTCGACGTTCCGGGCGCGCCGGACGCGCTGGTTGCGCGCGCCGTGGCGGCTACGATTGCGTGGCGGGTTTTCCCGACGGCGGTTCTGATCACACCGGAGATGTCGTGCGTCACGCTTGCATGGCTGACTGTCGTGTCCCGTTCGACATAGGCGAAGATGCCGAAGATCGCGGCGAATGCGACGAAGCTGAGCGCCGCGTTCTTTCCGGGCCCCCAGGAGGGTTTCGGCGGGTGGGCGGGCGAACCGTCCGGTCGTTCTCCACGAGTCATGCAAAGCTCCTCGATTCGATACGTTGCGGTGAAAGTCGCGATTCGGGCGGGGTCAGGTGGCGTTCACCATCGCAACTGCGTGGTCAGCGCACCCGTTTCGACGATCGCGAACTGGGTCGCGCCCTGATAGGTGCCTTCGACCCGGTAGCTCGCATCGGGCACGCTGAACAGGCAGCGCGACCCCGATGCATTGAATTCGACGAGTACGCGACCATGTCGTCGCAGGCGCACCTGGACGTTGGCGAGCGGCTGCCCTGTCTTGGCGGAAGCAAACGACACGCCCAGGTTGTACGGCCGTCCGTCGGGGGGCAGCGGTGCCGTACCGTCGATCCGCGCATCGCCGCAGATATACGAAATGACGTAGCGGCCCGCACCCGGGTCGGATGCCGGGGCAGGGGCGGGGGCGGGTGGCTGGGACGCGAGCGTCTGGGCCATCGCATTCATGCAGAGCGCGGAGATGAATGCGCTCAGGTAAGGGCGAGCATGCTGTCGAAACGAGGAAGACATTGCAACCTCCCGTCCGGAATCAATGACGAGCATTTATTCCGAGTCAGATTTGCCAGCGTTCTTTTTGCGACACGCTATTGATACACGATGGTTTTTGAACCAACAACCGCGTGTGGCCGGAATGGCACGTCGGTGAAATATCCTATTTAAATAGGATAACGACGGATTCGTATGATTCTCTTGACGCAGAAGAAAGTCGTTATTGCCGAATATGATTATTGCTATTCGGTAGCGATGATCCAGCACGGATTGAATCATGTCGGAGGTATCGACATTCGTGCCGAAAAATAACGACTGACAAAAGGAATTTTTGCGGCTGTGTTTCAGGAGAATTGATATCGTCCCGGATACAGGTCACACGATGTGAAATGAGGGGGCGGAGTTTTTGGTATTTTAGATTGTTACAGGTAAATCGAAACTTTTAATTTGTTCTGTAACAGGGTATTTCTGTCCTGATAATCAGACGGAAAATGCCGGGACACTGTCGCGGGCGTAAAGAATTCATCTCGGTAGTGCAAACGTTTGCGATTCGTCTGATATCGATTCCGGGTCTGGCGCGGTAATTTTTCAGGCGATAGCGGGATCGCGGTTTGCTACCGGAGAGCGGGGCGCGTTCGCTGAGAGACGACGCGACGTCGATGCATGCGCATTCGGATCACTGCAAATCGTACCCGCATTCGCGTCGCCGACGGGCGCGACGCGAACGCGAAGATCAGCGGCTGCCGCCCGCGCTGCGCCGCGCGATGCGCATCGCCGGCGCGGCCGCTGATTCGGTCGCGCCGACTGCACCGTCGACCGCCGCGCGCGGCCGGTTCATGATGTAGGTCCACAGTTGCTCGGCCGCGAGCCCGCGCTTGCGCGCCGACCGGTACAGGCGGATTTCGAGCTCGGTGATCCAGTCGCCGGCCCCCGCGCACACGAGCGTGCCTTCCGCGAGTTCCTTCGCGACGCAGCTTTCCGGCAGCCAGCCGATCCCGTGCCCGGCCACGACCATGCCCTTCAACGCCTCGGACATGTGCGTCTCGAAGCACCGGTGCAGCACGTACGGCTCGGTGGCATTCAGCAGCAGCATCTCGACGATGTTGCCGAGAAACGCGCCCGACGAATACGCGAGCAGCGGCAGCGGCGCATCGGCGGTGCCCGGCAACTGGAACACGGGTTTGCCGCGCGCGTCGGGCGTCGACACGGGCAGGATCCGTTCGACGCCGAGGCTGACGAACGGGAAGTGGTTCGGGTCGAGCACGATCGGCAACTGCGGATGGTGATAGCCGAGCAGCAGGTCGCATTCACCTTCGACGAGTTGCTGCACGCCTTCCGGCACGTTCACCGCGTTGACGCGCGCGGTCACGTGGCCGACCTCGCCGTTGAGCTGCTTGAGCCATTCGGGAAACAGCGTGAAGACGAGCGTATGGGCAACCGCGAAACGCACGACCTGATCGCTGGCCGCGAACTGGTCGTAGCCGTTCACGAGATTGCGCGCCGCATACATGCTGCGCAGGATGTCCGCGGCGAGCCCGCGGAACATCTGGCCGGCCGGCGTCAGCGTGATCGGGTTGATGCTCCGGTCGACCAGCTTCGCGTCCATCCAGGTTTCGAGTGCGGCAATTCGTCTGCTGAATGCCGATTGCGTGAGGTGCCGGTTACGCGCGGCCCGGGAAAAGCTCTTGGTATCCGCAAGGCTCAGGAAATCTTCCAGCCACTTTGCTTCCATTTCGATCTTCGCTTTTTATAGTCGGGCGCCTGAAGGGCGGCGCCGCTTCGCTGCACGAACGTTCTAGCGTACCGCGCCTCGCATGCGGCGACCCGATGTTTTTTTTCGATGGGTGTCAGTCGAAATATGCATGGGCGTTGTCGGCGGGATTACGGCTGCATAGCGTTGAGGTGCCGGACCCGGCTAACCGGACAGTTCATCGCGTCGAACTGCCGGTGCGGCCGCAGACGGTACTTCCCCCCAGGGCCGGTTGCGCCGTGCGCGTACCGGCCCGCCTTCCCATCCTTTCGTTGCGGCGCGTTTCCGCGCCCGGGCGGGCCGTTTTTTGTGCAGTGCAGATTGCACATTCGTGACACGCGGGGGAACTATGTTCGAAAGTCGCAGCGCAGCATGGGGCACGCGCGCCTGCGACGCACCGTCGTCGCCCGTCGTGTCGGGCGCTGCACCGCCGTGGTGCGTCATGCCGCGCAGGCGTGCCTGGCGCGGCGCAAAAAGGGGGGATTATCGAGGGGATCGCGCAAGGCACGTTCCTTGCGACGCAGTCGTTACGCCGGTCCGGCATGCGCAATGCCGGGGAAAACGATCGATGGAGAAAAGATCGATGAAGCCATTCGATGAAATGCTGCAATCCGGCGACATGGTAAGGGCGCCCTACGCGCGCCTGAAGCAGTGGCTCGACACGCAGAATCCCGCGAGCCTCGCCCAGAAAGCCCACGACGCGGAAGGCGTGTTCCGCAAGACGGGCATCACGTTCGCCGTCTACGGCGACGCGGAGGCCGCCGAGCGGCTGATTCCGTTCGACATCGTCCCGCGCATCATCTCGGGCGCTGAATGGAGCCGGCTGTCGCTCGGCATCGAGCAGCGCGTGATGGCGCTCAATGCGTTCCTCGACGACATCTACCATCGCCAGGAAATCGTGCGCGCGGGCATCGTGCCGAAGCACCTGATTGCGCACAACGAAGCATTCATTCCGGAGATGATCGACTTCCGGCCGCCCGGAAACGTTTACACGCACATCATCGGCGTGGACATCGTGCGCACCGGCGAGAACGAGTTCTACGTGCTGGAAGACAACGCGCGCACCCCGTCCGGCGTGTCGTACATGCTGGAAAACCGCGAGACGATGATGCAGCTCTTCCCGGAGCTGTTCCAGCAGGTGAAGGTGCGCCCGGTCGAAACTTATCCGCAGATGCTGCGCCAGTCGCTCGCGGCCGTGTGCCCGCCGGGCGGCAATGCCGACAACCCGACCGTCGCCGTGCTCACGCCCGGCATCCACAATTCCGCGTACTACGAACATTCGTTCCTCGCCGACCAGATGGGCGTGCATCTCGTCGAGGGCAGCGACCTGCAGGTGATCGACGGCCGCGTCGCGATGCGCACGACCGAGGGCTTCCGCCCGATCGACGTGCTGTACCGCCGCGTCGACGACGCGTTCCTCGATCCGCTCACGTTCCGTCCCGATTCGGTGCTCGGCGTCGCGGGGATCATGGACGTCTACCGCGCGGGCAACATCACGATCGCGAACGCGCCCGGCACCGGCATCGCCGACGACAAGGCGATCTACTCGTACATGCCGGAGATCGTCGAGTTCTACACGGGCCGCAAGGCGCTGCTGGAGAACGTGCCGACCTGGCGCTGCGGCGAGACCGACAGCCTGAAGTACGTGCTCGACCATCTCGACGAACTGGTCGTGAAGGAAGTGCACGGCTCGGGCGGCTACGGGATGCTGGTCGGGCCATGCGCGTCGAAGGCCGAGCTCGAAGCCTTTGCCGCGAAGCTGCGCGCGCGCCCCGCGAACTACATCGCGCAGCCGACGCTCGCGCTGTCCACGACGCCGATCCTGACCGAAGCCGGCCTCGCGCCGCGCCACGTCGACCTGCGGCCGTTCGTGCTGGTGTCGGACCGGATCCGCATCACGCCGGGCGGGCTCACGCGCGTCGCGCTGAAGGAGGGATCGCTCGTCGTCAACTCGAGCCAGGGCGGCGGCACCAAGGACACCTGGGTGCTGGCCGACTGAGCCGGACGCGACCGCGCGCGCCGGAACCGGCGCGCCAACCGAACGAAGACGGAGTGGACACGAGATGCTTCTGGGACGTACTGCAAGCGGTCTCTACTGGATGTACCGCTATATCGAGCGCGCGGAGAACATCGCGCGCATCGTCGATGCCGGGCTGCGGATGGCGCTCACGCGCACGTCCGACGCGCCGGCCGAATGGTCGTCGGTGCTTGTCAGCTCGGGCACGGACGACGGCTACCGGCAGAAATACGATGCGTATGCGGCCGATACCGTGACCGACTACCTGCTGCGCGACCGCGACAACCCGTCGAGCGTGCTGTCGTGCATCGAGGCCGCGCGCTCGAATGCGCGGATGGTGCGCACGGCGCTCACGCGCGAGGCGTGGGAGAGCGTGAACGGCGCGTGGCTCGCGCTGCGCCGCGCACTCGCGCAGCCGGTGCCGGAGAGCGAGCTGCCGGCCGTGCTCGACCAGGTGAAGCGCGAAACCGCGCTGATCCTCGGCAGTTTCTACAGCACGATGCTGCGCAACGAGATCTTCGATTTTGCGCAGATCGGCGCGTTCGTCGAGCGCGCGGACAACACCGCACGGATCATCGACGTCAAATACCACCTGCTGCTGCCGTCGGTGTCGCACGTCGGCACGATCCTCGACAACTACCAGTGGGAGACCATCCTGCGCTGCGTCGCCGCGCACCGTTCGTACCGCTGGGTGTACGACGTGCAGTACAAGCCGATGAACATCGCCGACTACCTGATCCTGAACGGCCGCATGCCGCGCTCGCTGCGCTATTGCTACGGGCGTGTCGTGTCGAGCCTGAACCTGCTCGCGAAGGATTACGGCGTGACACATCCGTGTCACGACACGGCCGCGAAGATCCTGCAGATGCTGTCCGACACCTCGGTCGAGCGGATCTTCAAGAGCGGCCTGCACGAGTTCCTGACCGACTTCATCGGCCGCAACAACAGCCTCGGGCTCGAAATCGCCCAGGCCTACAACTTCGACTGAGACTTGCCATGCGACTCGCCATCCGACACATCTCGCGTTATCAGTTCGACGATCAAGCCACCCACGCCCTGCAACGGCTGCGGCTGCGTCCGCAGTCGGGCCCCGGGCAGACGGTGCGCGCGTGGCAGGTCACGATCGACGGCGTCGAGCCGACGCTGTCCTATGCCGACGGGCTCGGCAACCGGATCGACCTCGTGCGGCACGACCGCGGCGCGAAGGCCGAGATCGTCGTCATCGCGGCCGGCGTCGTCGAGACGCAGGACCGCGCGGGCATACTCGGTCATCCTGAAGGCTATGCGCCGCCGTGGATCTTCGAGCGCGAGACCGCGCTCACGAAGGCGGGCGACACCGTTCGCGCACTCGCGCAAGCGCTGCCGATCGAGCCGCACAGCCTCGATGCACTGCACTGGCTGATGACGGAAGTGCACGACCGCATCGCGTATGCGCCGAACCTGGCCGCCGAAGCGCCCGTCGATGCGGAAACCGCGCTGCAAAGCGGCGAGGGCACGAGCCGCGATCATGCGCATGCGTTCATCGCAGCCGCGCGCGTGCTGAAGATTCCCGCGCGCTATATCTCGGGCTACGTGCTGGCGGACAGCGCGATGCAGCGCATCGCCGACGCGAAGCAGAACGCGGGCGACAACGAGGAGGAAGAAGCGCTCGCGCTGCAGAGCGGCGAGGGCATGCAGCAGGTGCTCGGCGCGTCGCATGCCGCGCAATCGCAGTCGCAGGGGATGCCGCAGCCGGCGCACGGTGCGCAGCCGCAAGCGGCCGGGCTGATGCAGCAGCCGGCCGGCCATGCGTGGGCCGAGGCCTATGTCGAAGGGCTCGGCTGGGTCGGGTTCGATCCGTTCATGAATCGCTGCCCGGACGAGCGCTACGTGCGCATCGCGGTCGGCCTCGACTATCGCGACGCGCAGCCGGTGACGGGGCTCGGCGCGACGGCCGTCGGCGTCGAGATCAGCGTCGTGCAGACGCCGGAACTCGTCTGATCCGACGCACGCTTTCGCCGAATCCGCCAGGCCGGGCCACCGCGTCGCATCGAGCGCGACGCGGCGCGCGGCGGGCCCAACCCGAACCGAGCTCCCATGTCCATCCACGTCGCGCTGCATCACACCACCCGCTATCGCTACGACCGGCTCGTCAACCTCGGCCCGCAGGTCGTGCGGCTGCGGCCCGCGCCGCACTGCCGGACGCCGATCCTCGCGTATTCGATGACGGTCGAGCCCGCGCAGCACTTCATCAACTGGCAGCAGGACCCGTTCTCGAACTATCTCGCGCGGCTCGTGTTTCCGGAGCGCACCGAGCACTTCGAGATCACGATCGATCTCGTCGCCGAGATGTCGGTGTACAACCCGTTCGACTTCTTTCTCGAAGCGAGCGCGGAGCAATACCCGTTCAGCTATGACGACGCGTTGAAGATCGAGCTCGCGCCGTATCTCGTGTGCGACCCGCAGACGAGCGCGTCGCAACTGTTCCGCACGTATCTCGACGGTGTCGACCTCACGCCGGCCGGCACCGTGAATTTCCTCGTTGCGCTGAACCAGCAACTGCAGCGCGACATCGGCTATCTCGTGCGGATGGAGCCGGGCGTGCAGACGCCCGAGCAGACGCTAGAACTCGCCTCCGGCTCGTGCCGCGACAGCGCATGGTTGCTCGTGCAGCTGTGCCGCCATCTCGGCATCGCCGCGCGTTTCGTGTCGGGCTACCTGATCCAGCTCACACCCGACGTGAAGTCGCTCGACGGCCCGAGCGGCACGTCGGTCGACTTCACCGACCTGCACGCGTGGTGCGAGGTCTATCTGCCGGGCGCCGGCTGGATCGGCTTCGACCCGACCTCGGGCCTGCTCGCCGGCGAGGGCCACATTCCGCTGGCCTGCACGCCGCAGCCGACCAGCGCGGCGCCGGTCGAGGGGTTGATCGACGAGTGCGAGGTGTCGTTCGAGCACGAGATGAGCGTGACGCGCGTGTACGAATCGCCGCGCGTGACGAAGCCGTATACGGACGCGCAATGGGACGCCGTGCTGGCGCTCGGCACGCAGGTCGACGGCGCGCTGGCGGCCGGTGACGTGCGGCTCACGCAGGGCGGCGAGCCGACCTTCGTGTCGATCGACGATCGCGACGGCGCCGAGTGGAACACCGACGCGCTCGGCCCGACCAAGCGCGGCTACGCAACCGAGCTCGTGCAGCGGCTGCGCGCCGAATACGGCGACGGCGGCTTCCTGCATTTCGGGCAGGGCAAGTGGTATCCGGGCGAGCAACTGCCGCGCTGGGCGCTGTCGATCTTCTGGCGGGCCGATGGCCAGCCGGTGTGGCACGATCCGTCGCTGTTCGCCGACGAGCGCGAGCCGTCCGCTTATACGACCGGCGACGCGAAGCGCTTCATCGACGCGCTGGCCGCGCGGCTGAACCTGACCGGCGAATTCATCCGGCCCGGCTACGAGGACGTCTGGTACTACCTGTGGCGCGAGCGCCGGCTGCCGGTCAACGTCGACCCGTTCGACTCGCGTCTCGACGACGAGCTCGAACGCGCGCGGCTGCGCAAGGTGTTCGAGCAGCAGCTCGACAGCGTGGTCGGCTATGTGCTGCCGGTCAAGCGTGCAGACGATGCGCCGGGCCTCGACGGCCCGCGCTGGCAGACGGGCCCGTGGTTCTTCCGCGACGAGCGGATGTACCTGATGCCCGGCGATTCGCCGATGGGCTATCGGCTGCCGCTCGATTCGCTGCCGTGGGCGAGCCGCGCCGACTACCCGTACCTCGTCGAGCGCGATCCGTTCGCGCCGCGCGACGTGCTGCCCGACGCCACCGCGATCCGCGCGCGCTACGCGGGCCCGGCCGATGCGCCGCGCTACCTGTCCGGCGTGCATCGCGAGGCGGCCGCGCAGACCGTGATGCAGTGGCGCGACGACGGCACGGCCGGAAAAGGGCGGCCGGCCGCGCGCGACCCGAGTCGCCTCCCCGAGCGTTTCGAATCGGCGGCGTGGATCACGCGCACCGCGCTGTGCGTCGAAGTGCGCAACGGCATCCTGTACCTGTTCATGCCGCCGCTTGCCGCGCTCGAGGATTATCTCGACCTGCTCGGCGCGATCGAGCTGACCGCGCACGCGCTCGGCGTGAAGCTCGTGCTCGAAGGCTATCCGCCGCCGCGCGACGCGCGGCTGAAGCTGTTGCAGGTGACGCCCGATCCCGGCGTGATCGAGGTGAACATCCATCCGGCCGCGAATTTCGACGAGCTGGTCGATCACACCGAATTCCTGTACGACGCCGCGTGGCAGTCGCGGCTGTGCAGCGAGAAGTTCATGGTCGACGGCCGTCACGTCGGCACGGGCGGCGGCAATCACTTCGTGCTCGGCGGCGCGACGCCGGCCGACAGCCCGTTCCTGCGCCGCCCGGATCTCCTGGCGAGCCTGATCGCGTACTGGCACAACCATCCGTCGCTGTCGTACCTGTTCTCGGGGCTCTTCATCGGGCCGACGAGCCAGGCGCCGCGCGTCGACGAGGCGCGCAACGACCAGCTCTACGAGCTCGACATCGCGTTCGCGGAGATCCAGCGCAACAAGCTGCTGTTCGGGCAGGACATGCCGCCGTGGCTCGTCGACCGCGTGCTGCGCAACCTGCTGATCGACGTGACCGGCAACACGCACCGCAGCGAATTCTGTATCGACAAGCTGTATTCGCCCGATTCGTCGACCGGCCGGCTCGGCCTGCTGGAACTGCGCGCGTTCGAGATGCCGCCGCATGCGCGGATGAGCATCGTGCAGCAACTGCTGCTGCGCGCGCTGGTCGCGCGTTTCTGGGCCGCGCCGTACACGACGCCGCTCACGCGCTGGGGTACCGCGCTGCATGACCGTTTCATGCTGCCCGCGTTTCTTCAGATGGATTTCGACGACGTGCTGGCCGAACTGCGCGACGCCGGCTTCGCGTTCGATCCGGCATGGTTCGCGCCGCACTTCGAATTCCGCTTCCCGCTGTTCGGCCAGATCGCGGTGAACGGCATGCAGCTGTCGCTGCGCGGCGCGCTGGAACCGTGGCACGTGATGGGCGAGGAGGGTGCGCCCGGCGGCAACGTGCGCTACGTCGATTCGTCGGTCGAACGGCTCGAAGTGCGCGTGACGGGGCTGAACGACAACCGGCACGTCGTGACGGTCAACGGCCGCGCACTGCCGCTGCAGCCGACCGGCACCGTCGGCGAATACGTCGCGGGCGTGCGCTACAAGGCGTGGTCGCCGCCGTCCGCGCTGCATCCGACCCTCGGCGTGCACGCGCCGCTCACGTTCGACATCGTCGATACGTGGCTGCAGCGCTCGCTCGGCGGCTGCCGCTATCACGTCGCGCATCCGGGCGGGCGCAACTACGCGACGTTCCCGGTCAATGCCTACGAAGCCGAGAGCCGCCGGCTCGCACGCTTCGTCGAGATGGGGCATACGCCGGGGCGGATGGATGTCGCGGCTGCCGCGCCGAGCCGCGAATTCCCGTTCACGCTCGACCTGCGGCGGCCGTGACCGGACGATGACAGGACGGGCGACCATGCGCGGTTCGCGACACCCGGGTGCGGCGGTCGCTGGCGGCCCCGCCGGAATGCTAGGATGCGGGCAGATTGCGGCCGCGCGCCGCTGCAGCTTGCCGCCGGTGCGGCGGCGCGCATGCGCGGTTGCACCCTGACGACGGAACGACATCGTGCCGCCCATTGACACCGATCATCTCGCCGCCCCCGACGCGATGCCCACGCTTTTCGATACCGGCGCGCAGCCGGACGCCGCCGAACTGGCCGCCGCGCTCGCGGCGCCGGCCGCCGCCGGCCGTTACGACGAGCTGCGCGGCAGCGCGGCCGGCCTGAACGCGCCTGCGCTCGCGCCCGCGTGGCGCAGCTTCTTCACATCGATCGGCAGCGACGGCGTGGCCGATCTCGATCGCCGCGCCGACGCGCTGTACCGGCGCATGCGCGAGAACGGCCTGTTCTATCAACTGCACGAGCAGCGCGCCGGCGACGGCGCGGCCGGCCCGTGGTCGCTCGACCTGCTGCCGCTGATCGTCACGCCCGAGGACTGGGTCGCGATCGAGCGCGGCGTGCTGCAGCGCGTGCGGCTGCTCAACGCGACGCTGGCCGACCTGTACGGCCCGCAGACGATCCTCGCGCGCGGGCTGCTGCCGCCCGCGCTCGTCACCGGGCATCCCGGCTACCTGCGCGCGATGCGCGGCGCGCGCGTGCCGGGCGATACCTGGCTGCACGTCGTCGCGTTCGATCTCGCGCGCGGCCCGGACGGGCAGTGGCGGATCGTCGCGCAGCACACGCAGGGCGCGGCCGGCCTGGGCTACCTGCTCGAAAACCGGCTGATCGTGTCGCGGCTCTTTCCGCGCGGGTTTCGCGGGCTGCGCGTGCAGCGGCTCGCGTCCGCGTACCGCGCGCTGCTGCAGAGCATGCAGGCGCTCAGCCCGGCCCGCAAGAATTCGCGGATCGTGCTGCTCACACCGGGGCCGCACAGCGCGACGTATTTCGAGCACGCGTATCTCGCGCGCTACCTCGGCCTCACGCTCGTCGAAGGCGGCGACCTGACCGCGCGCGACAACCGCGTCTTCCTGAAGACGCTGCGCGGGCTCGAACCCGTGCATGGCATCCTGCGACGCGTCGACGACGCGTGGCTCGATCCGCTCGAACTGCGGCCCGATTCGATGCTCGGCGTGCCGGGTCTGCTGCAGGCCGTGCGCGCGGGCAACGTGCTGCTCGCGAACGCGCCGGGTTCGGGCTTCCTCGAATCGCCGGCGATGCTCGGCTTCATGCCGCGTCTCGCGGAAGGGCTGCTCGGCGAAACGCTGACGCTGCCGGCCGTGCATTCGTGGTGGTGCGGCGAGGCGGCCGCGTGCGACGACGCGCTGCCGCAGCTCGCGCGCGGCATCGTCAAGGCATCCTATCCACCCGACGTCCAGGCCGCGTCGGGCCACGTCGACTACCGTGCGGCGATCGGGGCGCTCAAGCAGTCGCTCGGTTTCTTTCCGCGCCGTACCGAGGACCTCGCCGCGAAGGTCCGCCATGCAGAAGAGAACCTCGTGGTC
>NZ_JAAGPM010000252.1:0-5496 GCF_017104865.1 Burkholderia sp. Ac-20349 | reverse complement strand
CGAGCAATCTCGCGATCATGTCGGTCGCCGCGAACCAGGGCCGCAAGGCGGCGCTCGCGTTCGCGCTCGGCGTCATTTCCGGGTCGATGTTCTGGGCGACGGTGGCGGCGCTCGGCGTGTCGGCCGCTGCTGGCGGACGTCGCGCGGCAGGATGCGGTACGCGATGCGCTGGCGCAGACCGAGGCGGCGTTCGGCCCGCTCGACGTGCTGGTGAACAACGCGGGCATCAACGTGTTCGCCGATCCGCTGACGATGACCGACGACGACTGGCGCCGCTGCTTCGCGGTCGACCTCGACGGCGTGTGGCACGGCTGCCGCGCGGCGCTGGAGGGGATGGTCGAACGCGGTCGCGGCAGCATCGTGAACATCGCGTCGACGCACGCGTTCAGGATCATCCCGGGCTGCTTTCCGTACCCGGTCGCGAAGCACGGCGTGCTGGGCCTCACGCGTGCGCTCGGCATCGAATACGCGGCGCGCAACGTGCGCGTGAACGCGATCGCGCCGGGCTACATCGAGACGCAGCTCACGCGCGACTGGTGGGACGCGCAGCCCGATCCGGCCGCTGCGCGCGCAGAAACGCTCGCGCTGCAGCCGATGAAGCGGATCGGCCGGCCGGAGGAGGTCGCGATGACGGCCGTGTTCCTGGCGTCCGACGAGGCGCCGTTCATCAATGCCGCGTGCATCACCGTCGATGGCGGGCGCGCGGCGCTGTATCACGACTGACGCAACGATTCGAAAGACCGCACGTGCGACGGCCGCGCGCACGCTGCGTCGAAACCAACAAGCGGCTGCATCCTGTTCGATGAAGACAAGGAGACACTGGAGATGAAACGCAGAATGTTCGTAACGCTGGCTGCCGCGGCCGCCGTGGTGATCGGGAGCCCCGTCGTGCACGCGGCCGATCCGGTCAAGATCGGTTTCCTCGTGAAGCAGCCGGAAGAGCCGTGGTTCCAGGACGAGTGGAAGTTCGCCGAGATGGCGGCGAAGGACAAGGGCTTCACGCTCGTGAAGATCGGCGCGCCGTCCGGCGAAAAGGTGATGAGCGCGATCGACAACCTGTCCGCGCAGAAGGCGCAGGGCTTCATCATCTGCACGCCGGACGTGAAGCTCGGGCCGGGCATCGTCGCGAAGGCGAAGTCGCACAACCTGAAGATGATGACGGTCGACGACCGTCTCGTCGACGGCGCGGGCAAGCCGATCGAGTCGGTCCCGCACATGGGGATCTCCGCGTACAACATCGGCAAGCAGGTCGGCGACGGCATCGCGGCCGAGATCAAGAAACGCGGCTGGGACATGAAGGACGTCGGCGCGATCGACATCACCTACGAGCAGCTGCCGACCGCGCACGACCGCACGAGCGGCGCGACCGACGCGCTGGTGGCCGCCGGCTTCCCGAAGGCGAACGTGATCGCGGCGCCGCAGGCGAAGACCGACACGGAAAACGCATTCAACGCGGCAAACATCGCACTCACGAAGAACCCGCAGTTCAAGCACTGGGTCGCGTACGGCCTGAACGACGAGGCCGTGCTCGGCGCGGTGCGCGCGGCCGAAGGGCGTGGCTTCAAGGCGGACAACATGATCGGCATCGGTATCGGCGGCTCCGATTCGGCGCTGAACGAGTTCAAGAAGCCGCAGCCGACGGGCTTCTACGGCACCGTGATCATCAGCCCGAAGCGCCACGGCGAGGAAACCTCGGACCTGATGTACACGTGGATCACGCAGGGCAAGGCACCGCCGGCGCTGACGCTGACGACGGGCATGCTCGCGACGCGCGACAACGTGTCGAAGGTCCGCGAGGAGATGGGGCTCGCGTCGAAGTAAGCGGCCCGCCGGCTGCCGCGGCGATGCGGCAGCCGGCGGTCGATCGATCCGGAAGTGGGGAGACGACGTGTCAGCGGCACTGCGTTTTGACAATATCGGCAAGGTCTTTCCCGGCGTGCGCGCACTCGACGGCATCTCGTTCGACGTGCATGCGGGCGAGGTGCATGGCCTGATGGGCGAGAACGGCGCGGGCAAGTCGACGCTGCTGAAGATTCTCGGCGGCGAATACCAGCCCGATGCGGGCAGCGTGCTGGTCGACGGCCAGCCCGTGCAGTTCGCGAATGCGGCCGCGTCGATCGCGGCCGGCATCGCGGTGATTCACCAGGAGCTGCAGTACGTGCCCGACCTGACGGTCGCGGAAAACCTGCTGCTCGGCCGCCTGCCGAATGCGTTCGGCTGGGTGAGGAAGCGCGAGGCGAAGCGCTACGTGCGCGAGCGGCTCGCCGCGATGGGCGTCGACCTCGATCCCGACGCGAAACTCGGGCGGCTGTCGATCGCGCAGCGGCAGATGGTCGAGATCTGCAAGGCGCTGATGCGCAATGCGCGCGTGATTGCGCTCGACGAGCCGACCAGCTCGCTGTCGCATCGCGAGACCGAGGTGCTGTTCAAGCTCGTCGACGACCTGCGCGCGCAGGGCCGCGCGCTGATCTACATCTCGCACCGGATGGACGAGATCTACCGGCTGTGCGATGCATGCACGATCTTCCGCGACGGGCGCAAGATCGCGTCGCACGAATCGCTGGCCGACGTACCGCGCGAACGGCTCGTCGCCGAGATGGTCGGGCGCGAGATTTCGGATATCTATCATTACGCGCCGCGCACGCTCGGTGACGTGCGGTTCTCCGCCGAAGGTGTCGACGGCCATGCACTGCGCGAACCTGCGAGCTTCTCGGTGCGCGCGGGCGAGATCGTCGGCTTCTTCGGGCTCGTCGGTGCGGGCCGCAGCGAGCTGATGCGGCTCGTGTACGGCGCGGATCACCGGCGCGCGGGCGTGCTGACGCTCGACGGTGCGCGCATCGACGTGAAGCGCACCGGCGACGCAATTCGCCATGGCATCGTGCTGTGCCCCGAGGATCGCAAGGAAGAGGGGATCATCGCGATCGCGTCGGTCGCGGAGAACATCAACATCAGCTGCCGCCGCCATTCGCTGCGCGCGGGGCTCTTCATCAACCGCAAGGCCGAAAGCGAAACGGCCGACCGCTTCATCCAGCGGCTGAAGATCAAGACGCCGAACCGGCGCCAGAAGATCCGTTTCCTGTCGGGCGGCAACCAGCAGAAGGCGATCCTGTCGCGCTGGCTCGCGGAGCCCGACCTGAAGGTCGTGATCCTCGACGAGCCGACGCGCGGGATCGACGTCGGCGCGAAGCACGAGATCTACGACGTGATCTACCGGCTCGCGGAACGCGGCTGCGCAATCGTGATGGTGTCGTCGGAGTTGCCGGAAGTGCTCGGCGTGTCCGACCGCATCGTCGTGATGCGCGAAGGCCGGATCGCAGGCGAGCTGCCGCGCGACCAGGCGAACGAGCACGCGGTGCTGAGCCTGGCGCTGCCGCAGACGAGCGCCGTCGAGGCGGCCTGACACGGAACACGACAATCGAATCGGACACGCGCGGCGCGGGCCGTGCGATGCAGGAGCAGGAGACACCATCATGCAAGTCAACGAAAACCTTGGCAGCGCCGCCGTGAAGCCGTCGGCCGACGCGCTGGTGCCGCAGCAGAGCGACCGCCAGAAGTGGTGGCAGCATCTGACCGAATACAGCCTGATCGCGATCTTCGCGGTGATGTTCATCACGATGTCGCTGACCGTCGATCACTTCTTCTCGATCGACAACATGCTCGGCCTCGCGCTGTCGATCTCGCAGATCGGGATGGTCGCGTGCACGATGATGTTCTGTCTCGCATCGCGCGACTTCGACCTGTCGATCGGCTCGACCGTCGCGTTCTCCGGCGTGCTGTGCGCGATGGTGCTGAACGCGACCGACAACACGTTCGTCGCGATCGTCGCGGCGGTCGCGGCCGGCGCCGCGATCGGCTTCGTGAACGGCGCGGTGATCGCGTACCTGCGCATCAATGCGCTGATCACGACGCTCGCGACGATGGAAATCGTGCGCGGGCTCGGCTTCATCGTGTCGAAGGGGCAGGCGGTCGGCGTGTCGTCGGATACGTTCATCGCACTCGGCGGGCTGTCGCTGTTCGGCGTGTCGCTGCCGATCTGGGTCACGCTGCTGTGCTTCATCGCGTTCGGCGTGCTGCTGAACCAGACGGTATACGGCCGCAACACGCTCGCGATCGGCGGCAACCCCGAGGCGTCGCGGCTTGCGGGGATCAACGTCGAACGCACACGCGTGTACATCTTCCTGATCCAGGGCGCGGTGACGGCGCTCGCCGGCGTGATCCTCGCGTCGCGCATCACGTCGGGCCAGCCGAACGCCGCGCAGGGCTTCGAGCTGAACGTGATTTCCGCGTGCGTGCTCGGCGGCGTGTCGCTGATGGGCGGCCGCGCGACGATCTCGGGCGTCGTGATCGGCGTGCTGATCATGGGCACCGTCGAGAACGTGATGAACCTGCTGAACATCGACGCGTTCTACCAGTACCTCGTGCGCGGCGCGATCCTGCTCGCGGCCGTGCTGCTCGACCAGCTGAAGAACCGCGGCGTCCGCGACTGACCGCTTTCACGGAGACGATTCGCATGACACTCGACACTTCCGCGCAGGACCCGAACCACGCGCGCCATGCGCGCTATCCGAGCCTCGAGGATCGCGCGGTGCTGATCACGGGCGGCGCGACCGGCATCGGTGCGTCGTTCGTCGAACACTTCGCCGGGCAGGGCGCGCGCGTCGCGTTCGTCGATCTCGACGCGGCGGCCGGTGCCGCGCTGGCGGAACGCCTCGCGCACGTGCCGAACGTGCGTCACGCGCCGCTGTTCATCCAGTGCGACCTGACCGACATCGACGCGCTGCGCCATGCGATCGACGCGATCCGCGCGCGCATCGGCGCGATCGCGGTGCTCGTGAACAACGCGGCGAACGACGCGCGCCATGCGATCGGCGACGTGACGCCCGAGTCGTTCGACGCGGGCATCGCGGTGAACCTGCGTCACCAGTTCTTCGCCGCGCAGGCGGTGATCGACGACATGAAGCAGCAGGGCGGCGGCGCGATCGTCAATCTCGGCTCGATCAGCTGGATGCTGAAGAACGGCGGCTATCCCGTGTACACGATGGCGAAGGCCGCCGTGCAGGGGCTCACGCGCGGGCTCGCGCGCGACCTCGGCCCGTTCGGCATCCGCGTGAATTCGCTGGTGCCCGGCTGGGTGATGACCGACAAGCAGCGCCGGCTGTGGCTCGACGACGCGGGCCGCGCGGCGATCAAGGCCGGCCAGTGCCTCGATGCCGAGCTGTTGCCCGCCGATCTCGCGCGGATGGCGCTGTTCCTTGCGGCCGACGACAGCCGGATGATCACCGCGCAGGACGTGATCGTCGACGGCGGCTGGGCCTAACCGTTCGCACGACCCGCATCGTTTCTTCGACGAAGGAAAGGAGTTCATCATGACCGCCACGTCCTCGCGCGCATCGTCGTCCACCAGCCAGTCGCGCCGTGCGCGCCTGGCCGCCGCCGCGCAGCCGGTCAGCCCCGGCCCGCAGACAGCAGCCTTTGCGCAGGGCGTCGGCGCCGCGG
>NZ_JAAGPM010000251.1:0-5773 GCF_017104865.1 Burkholderia sp. Ac-20349 | reverse complement strand
TCGCTGACCGACGCCGACGGCTTGACGACGCCGATGCTGGGCGTGCTGCCAGGCCATGCGACGATGCAGCGCCGGTTCGTGGCGCTCGGGATGCAGCAGCTCGAAACGCGCAGCGGGATGATGCGCGTGGGCGTGACGGACAGGCTGGGCCGCGAATGGGCGCCCGACGAAGGCGATGCGGAGAAGGCGCTGCAGCGGATCGTGCGCGAAGTGCCGCTGCCCGAGCCGCAACCGGTCTCACCCGACATGCAGCAAGCCGCGCCCGGCGACACCTCACCGGCCGGCCCCGCAGCAACCGCAGCGGCGGCGATGCCGAACGCCCACGCGTGGCGCGATGCCGAAGTCACGAGCCGCGACGACGTGCGGATCGGTCTCGACAAGATGTGCCGCTATTTCGAGCAACACGAGCCGAGCCACCCGGCACCGTTGCTGCTGCGGCGTGCGCAGCGGCTGCTCGCGCTCGACTTCTACGAAATCATCCGCGATCTCGCGCCGGAGAGCCTGCCGAAGCTGGATCTGCTGAGCGGCGAGCGGAGCGAATGAAACGAACGAAAGGCGCCGCCATGCGGGCGACGCCGACGGACTGCGCAACCTGATCGATGTGAAGGAGTGGACGATGACGGACAGAACCAAGGCGGCAGGCAGCGGACAGAAGTTCATTGCGCGCAACCGGGCGCCGCGCGTGCAGATCGAGTACGACGTCGAGACCTACGGCGCCGAACGCAAGGTGCAGTTGCCGTTCGTGATGGGCGTGATTTCGGACCTGGCAGGCAAGCGTGCCGAGCCGCTGCCGGACTTGCCGGAGCGCAAGTTCCTCGAGATCGACGTCGACAACTTCGACGAGCGGATGAAGTCGGTCGCGCCGCGCGTTGCGTTCCAGGTGCCAAACACGCTGACGGGCGAAGGGATGCTCAACGTGGACATGACGTTCGAGCAGATCGACGATTTCTCGCCGGCCGCGATCGCACGCAACGTCGACGCGCTGCGCCGGTTGCTGGAGGCGCGCACCGAGTTGTCGAACCTACTGTCGTACATGGACGGCAAGCACGGCGCCGAACAGCTGATCGAGCGCGCGATCAACGATCCCGACCTGCTGAAGACACTCGTGCGCAATCCGCACGAGCCCGCACAGGGTGGCGATGCGACCCAACCGGAGGCCCGCGATGAATGATCCCGTCCAATCCCGCGCGGACACACGCGATACCGCGCAACCGGCGGTCGCGCACGACGAATTCGCCGCGCTGCTGCAGAAGGAATTCAAGCCGAAGACGGCCGAGGCGCGCGAGTCGGTCGAGCGCGCGGTGCGCACGCTCGCGCAGCAGGCGCTCGAACATACGGTCGGCATGACGACCGATGCATACGGCAGCGTGAAGCAGATCATCGCGGAGATCGACCGCAAGCTGTCCGAGCAGATCAACCAGATCCTGCATCACAACGAGTTCCAGACGCTCGAAGGCGCGTGGCGCGGGCTGCACTATCTCGTCACGCACACCGAGACCGACGAGCTGCTGAAGATCAAGGCGTTGCCGGCGTCGCGCAACGAAGTCGCGCGGATGCTGAAGCGCTACAAGGGCGTCGCGTGGGACCAGAGCCCGCTGTTCCGCAAGATCTACGAAGAGGAATACGGGCAGTTCGGCGGCGAGCCGTTCGGCTGCCTGGTCGGCGACTTCCATTTCAACCACAGCCCGCCCGACGTCGAAATGCTCGGCGAGTTGTCGAAGATCGCGGCGGCCGCGCACGCGCCGTTCATCGCGGGCGCGTCGCCGGAGCTGATGCAGATGGATTCGTGGCAGGAGCTGTCGAACCCGCGCGACCTGACGAAGATCTTCCAGAACACCGAATACGCGGCGTGGCGCAGCCTGCGGCAATCGGAGGATTCGCGCTACATCGGCCTCGCGATGCCGCGCTTTCTCGCGCGGCTGCCGTACGGCGCGCGTACCAACCCGGTCGACGAATTCGACTTCGAGGAAGACACCGACGCCGCGAACCACGACCGCTACACGTGGGCGAACTCGGCATACGCAATGGCCGCGAACATCAACCGCTCGTTCAAGCAGTTCGGCTGGTGTTCGTCGATCCGCGGCGTCGAATCGGGCGGGGCGGTCGAAGGGCTGCCGAGCCACACGTTCCCGACCGACGACGGCGGCGTCGACCAGAAATGTCCGACGGAAATCGCGATCAGCGACCGCCGCGAAGCCGAGCTCGCGAAGAACGGCTTCATGCCGTTCGTGCACCGGAAGAACTCGGATTTCGCGGCGTTCATCGGCGCGCAGTCGTTGTACCAGCCGGCCGAATACCACGATCCCGACGCGACCGCGAACGCGCGGCTGTCCGGCCGCCTGCCGTACCTGTTCGCGTGCTGCCGCTTCGCGCACTACCTGAAGTGCATCGTGCGCGACAAGATCGGCTCGTTCCGCGAACGCGACGACATGGAGCGCTGGCTGAACGACTGGATCATGAACTACGTCGACGGCGACCCCATCAACTCGTCGCAGGAAACCAAGGCGCGCAAGCCGCTCGCGGCCGCGCAGGTGGTGGTCGACGAGGTCGAGGACAACCCCGGCTACTACACGTCGAAATTCTTCCTGCGGCCGCACTACCAGCTCGAAGGGCTCACGGTGTCGCTGCGGCTCATCTCGCGGCTGCCGACCGCGAAGGCGGCCAACGAGTGAGCGGCGGCGCAAGCAACGATCGGCATTCATCCTGACATCGCACTGAAACGGAGACGGCAATGGGCGTGGCAATGTTTATGAAGGTGGACGGCGTGACCGGCGAATCGGCGGACGCACAGCACAAGGGCTGGACCGACATCCAGTCGTTCACGTGGGGCGCGAGCCAGCCGGGCGCGATGGCGAGCGGTAGCGGCGGCAACGCGGGCAAGGCGAGCTTCAACGATCTCGTCGTCGCCGCGTACATGGACAAGGGTGCGCCCGCGATCATCAAGAACTGCGCGAACGGCAAGCATCTGTCGTCGGTCGAGATCTCCGCGTGCAAGACGGGCGGCACGCAGGTCGAGTTCATGCGTGTGACGCTGCAGGAGGTGCTCGTCACGTCCGCGCAGGTCGCGGGCATCGACCCGGGCGACGTCGCCGACCGGCTGATGATGCACTACGGTTTCCAGGCCGCGAAGGTGAAGAAGCAGTACTGGCAGCAGAACGACAACGGCGGCAAGGGCGCAGAGGTGACCGTCGGCTGGAACATCAAGGAAAACACCGAGATGTGACGGCGCGGAGATGACGATGGACGACCCGCGAACCCGCGACGGCCGGGAGGGCAGCCTGCGCGACCGGCTCCAGCCCGCGTTGCTCGACCGGCTCACCGACGATGCGCCGCAGCGCGAGACCGAAGCACCCGGCGCGCAGTGGATCGGCACCGACCGCCTGCGCGCGGCCGTGCTGCGCGATCTCGCGTGGCTGCTCAACACGCGCAATGCCGAGGACGGCTTCGTCGACTGGTCGGCGTTCGCGCATGCGCAGGCGTCGGTGCTCAACTACGGGATGCGGCCGCTCGTCGGCAAGCCGATGTCGGGCGTCGAGCGCATGTCGGTCGAGGCGTCGATCCGCGACGCGATCCTCCGTTTCGAGCCGCGCATCGCGCCCGACAGCGTCGAAGTGCGCAGCGTGATCGACGCGGCCGGCGGGCGGGCCGGCGAACGGCGCCACAACGTGCTGCTGTTCGAAATTCGCGGCACGCTGTGGTCGATCCCGCATCCGCTCGAATTCGTGCTGCGCTCCGACCTCGATCTCGAGACGGGCGCGATGTCGCTGCAATCGGTGACGGGGGCCTGACGCGATGGATACGCGCCTGCTCGATTACTACAACCGCGAACTCGCGTACCTGCGCGAGCTCGGCGGCGAATTCGCGCAGCAGTTCCCGAAAGTGGCCGCGCGGCTGCGGCTCAATGAATCGGGGCCGCCCGACCCGTACGTCGAACGGCTGCTCGAAGGCTTCAGCTTCCTCACCGCGCGCGTGCAGCTCAAGATGGACGCCGAGTTTCCGCGCTTCACGCAGGCGCTGCTCGATGCCGTGTATCCGGGCTATATCGCGCCGCTGCCGTCGATGGCGATCGTGCGGTTCGCGCCGATGCTGAACGAAGGCAGCCTCGCGCAAGGCTGGCGGCTGCCCGCCGGCACCGCGCTGCGCGCGCGTCCGGCCGCGTCCGAGCAGACCGCCTGCGAATTCCGCACCGCGCACGACCTGACGTTGTGGCCGCTCGAACTGACCGATGCGACCGTCACCGGCGCGCCGTCGTGGCTGCCGCGTGGCGCCTTCGCCGCGCGGCAGGACGTGCGCGGTGCGCTGCGCATCCGGCTGAAAGCGCGTGGCGGCGCCAAGCTCTCCCAGTTGCCGCTCGACCGGCTGACGTTCCATCTCGCCGGCCCCGAGCGCGACGCGTTGCACCTGCTCGAACTGATCGCCGCGCATGCGCTTGGCGTCGTATGCCACGATCCGGCGCAGCCACCGCGCTGGCTGCACACTCTCGACGCCGACGCGATCGTCCACGAGGGTTTCGATCCCGCGCAGGCGATCCTGCCCGACGACGGCCGCAGCTTCCACGGCTACCGGCTGTTGCGCGAGTATTTCGCGTTTCCGGCGCGCTTCCTGTTCTTCAGCATCGGCGGGCTGCGTGCCGCGCTCGCGCGCGCGACCGGCGACGAGTTCGAACTGACCGTGCTGTTCGACCGCCACGACGCGGCGCTCGAAGCGGCCGTCAGCGCGAAACACCTCGCGCTGAACTGCACGCCGGCCGTGAACCTGTTCGCGCGCCGCGCCGATCGCATTCCGCTGCAGCCCGGCGCGCGCGAGCACCATGTCGTCGTCGATCGCAGCCGGCCGCTCGACTACGAGGTCTATGCGGTGCAGCGGCTCGCGAGCGAGCAGCGCGACGACGGCCAGTCGCGCGAATTCCGGCCGTTTCACGCGTCGATCGCCAGTGATGACGGCAACCACGGCGCGTACTACACGGTGCGGCGCGAGCCGCGGCTGGTCTCCACGCAGGCACGCGCGAGCGGCACGCGCACCGGCTACGTCGGCAGCGAGACCTACGTGTCGCTGGTCGACAGCCAGTGCGCGCCGTACGACGAGACGATGCGTTACCTGGCGGCCGACACGCTGTGCACGAACCGCGATCTCGTGCTGCTGCAGCCGCCCGGCGACGCGAACACGTTCACGCTGCGCGTGTCGGCCCCGGTCGAAAGCATCGTCGCGATCCGCGGCCCGTCGCGGCCGCGCCCGCCGATCGCCGATGCGCAAACCGCGTGGCGGCTGATCCGCCATCTCGGGCTGGCCCGCCACACGCTGACCGATCTCGACGACGACGAGGGCGCGCATGCGCTGCGCGAACTGCTCGGCCTGCATGCCGACCCGGCCGATGCCGCGATGCGCCGGCAGATCGACGGCGTGCTGCGCGTGGCGTTCTCGCCGGTGTTCCGCCGGCTGCCGACGGCCGGGCCGCTGATGTTCGGGCGCGGCGTGCAGGTCGACGTGACGGTCGACGACCATGCGTTTTCCGGCGACAGTCCGTTCCTGCTCGGCGCGCCTCTGACCACTGTCATCTCTCGTAGTCAGGGTGCTGTTTCCTCGCTCTTCTCTCAACGTGTTGTTAATCACCTCTTTCGTTTCACCGATGGGCTGTCCTGTCCATTTCTCCCCTTCTTCGTCGTTCCGCTCATCTTGCTTCTTGTCGTCCTCCCCCCCCTATATCTCCTTTTCTCTAATGGTGCGTTGTGCACCCTTGTCCTTCGCTCCCCCCTCTTTTCCTGCTTTCTTCTTT
>NZ_JAAGPM010000250.1:0-5900 GCF_017104865.1 Burkholderia sp. Ac-20349 | reverse complement strand
CAGGTTGCGGCCCGCGACGCGTTGCAGCGCATCGTCGATCGTCTCAAGCAGCGCGGGCGGCGCCGGCTGGCGCGCGTTCGCGGCGGCGCAGCGCGTGTAGTGGTCGGTGACGCCGGCCAGCACGCGGTCGATCGCATCGGGCATGTCGCCCGACAGCTTGCGGCGCGCGCGGCGCAGGTCGAGCGCGTTCAGTGCGATGCGCAGGTCGCGGAAGCTCTCGATCGACGGATGGCGATGGTCGTCGGACGCGCCGAGGCGCGGCAGCAGATGCGTGACGCGGTCGAGCATCCGCGATGCGTGGTTGCGCTGGTCGTCGAGCGGCTGCGTCGACGCGGAGCGCGCGACATCTTCCCAGCCCGAGCGCAGCAGGCGCCGCACCGCGAGTTCCGCGCCGAACGGCCGTGTCGCACGCGTCCACACATAGGCGAACAGCAGCCCGGCGACGCCTGCGAGGTTGCTGTTCAGGAACACGAAGAAATCGGCGTCGTACGCACCCTGGATGCTGATGAAGGTGGCCGTGTTCACGGCGACGAGCATCGTCACCATGTTGAACTGCGGGCGCGGCAGCAGGGTGCCGATCAGGATGAACGGGCCCGCGAACATCACCACGAGCATCGGGAAATCGTGCACGTGCGGCAGCACGACGAACAGGTACAGGCCCGCGAACACGACGCTCGCGGTCGTCGCGAGGAAGAACTTGAACACCAGCGGCGCCGGCTCGTCGAGCGCGGCGAAGAAGCTGCACGACACCGCCACGAGCGTGACGGCCGCGGCACCGTCGTGCCATCCGGACGCGATCCACAGCCAGCTCGCGAACACGATCGCGGCGACCACGGTAAGCGTCGAGAACAGCATCATCCCGCGATCGAAGAAGCGCTCGGTGCCGCCGAGCCGCCAGTGCCGGTAGCGCGGCTGCCAGACGCCCGCTTCGTTGCCGATCAGCGCGCGTAGCGAGCGGCAGTCCTGCCAGATGTCGATGACCTGGCGCAGCCGCCACAGCGCATTCGACAGCAGGGCGCCGTCCCAGCTCGTCAGTGCATCGTCACCCGGCTGCAGCGCGACGATGCGTTCGCGCAGGCGTTCCGCGACCGGGTCGTCGGTCAGGTCGCCGTCGCTGCCGGCCCTGACGGCCGGCAGCGGCGCGTCGAACCATTTCGCGGCATCGGCGAGCAGCTCGTCGAGCCCGGCCGGCCGGATGTGCAGGTCGCGCATCAGCGCGATCAACGGATCGGCGAGCGACGACATCAGCGGCAGGAACAGCTGCATGCGGCCCGCGAGCGCCTGCGCGCGCGCGAGGATGCGCGGATGCGCATGGTCGTAGCTCAGCTGGCTCAGCAGGAATTCGAGACCCGTGATGGTCGCCGCGAGGCGTTGCCGGCACGCGGACAGCGCCTTGCCGGCAATGTGCCCGGACAACGTTTCGCGGCCGTAGAACGCGGCGTCCTTGAACCACGCGTCGGTGCGCTCGATCAGCGTCGGCGCGAGCCGGTTCGGGAAGATCGCGCTGCCGACCACGCTCGCGCACACGATGCCGAGCACGATCTCCTCGGTGCGCGCGATCGCGACGTCGAACACGGTGGACGGATCGGTGACGGTCGGCAGCGCGATCAGCGGCATCGTATAGCCGGCGAGCATGAACACGTAGCTGCGCGCGGTGCGGTCGGAGATCGCGAGGTAGAGCAGCGTGCCGCACCAGGTGGCGACGATGATCGCGAACAGCAGCGGCGTCTCGACGAACGGTGGCACGAAGAAGATCGCGGCGGCTGCGCCGAGCGCCGTGCCGAGCGCGCGATACAGCGCCTTCGAGCGCGTCGCGCCGACGAACGGGTTCGACACGATGTAGACGCTCGCCATCGCCCAGTACGGGCGCGGCAACTGAAAATACAGGCCGAGGTACAGCGCCAGCATCGACGCGGCGAACGTCTTGCCCGAGAACAGCCAGTCGCGCAGGCTCGGATAGGTCATGACGTGGCGTTGCCGGTGTGGGACGCGCGCGCGGCGGGCGTGTGCGACTCGGATGCATTGAAGGCGTCGAGCACGCGCAGCGTCGCTTCGAGATCGGCGCGCGTGACACCCTTGAGCACCTGGGCGCGCAGCGCGCGCAGGTCTTCTTCCATCTTCGCGGTGACCGCGCGGCCGGCGGCCGTCAGCGAGATCGTCTTCGCGCGGCGGTCGTGCGGATCCTCGTCGCGGCGCGCGAGGCCGGCCGCGCACAGCTGGTCGAGCAGGCGCACGAGCGACGGCCCTTCGATGCCGACGTGTTCGGCGAGCGTGCCCTGCCGTACGCCTTCGCCGAGGCGGCCGGCGATCAGCAGCGGCGTCGCGCACGCTTCGGACACGTTGTACGCGTTCAGCACGCCGTCACTGGTGCGGCGCCACTTGCGCGCGGACAGCACGAGCAGGCTGCTGACGGCGAGGCGGAGGTCGTGCAGATTGGTCATGGGCGAGATGATAGGGGCAAAATAATTCGATAGCAAACTATCGTTTTTGTCACCCGCATGACACGTCGCTCACGGCACGGCCAGCCTGTTTGAAGCAATTTAGGCGGCGTGCCGGGGATGGTCAAGCTGTAAGGTTGTCGGCACCGGCGGTGCGTGCGGCGACGGCGATCGAATGGTCAGACGAAAGTCGTCCGGCAGGTCAGGCAGATCGGAAGCCGGGGTTCGGGAAATCCGGCTTCGCGAAACGGCGCGTGGCGTGCATATTGGGACCGTTGCAAGCATCCCGGAGACTTCGCACGTGTCTATCTCATCCTCGCAGCCCCCCGCCCCGGCATCGCTCGACGCGTGGCTCGGCAAGACCGAAACGCTCGGCGACGACATCACCGCGTTCCCGCTGAACGCGCTGGCCGCCACGCTCGACCGTCCGTCGCCTGGCGACGTGGTGCCGCCGATGTGGCACTGGCTGTATTTCCTGCCGGTCGCGCCGCTGGCCGAACTCGGACCCGACGGCCACCCGAAGCGCGGCGGCTTCCTGCCGCCCGTGCCGCTGCCGCGCCGCATGTGGGCCGGCGGCCGCCTGACGTTCCATGCACCGCTGCGCACGGGGCGGCGCGCGACGCGCGAATCGACGATCGCGAACCTCGAGGACAAGACGGGTCGCAGCGGCCGGCTCGTATTCGTGACGGTGCAGCACCGGATCGAGTGCGACGGCGCGCTGTGCGTCGAGGAAGAGCACGACATCGTCTATCGCGATGCGCCGCAGCCGGGCGCACCCGCGCCGAAGCCGATCGCGGCGCCGGCAGGCGAGACGTGGTCGCGCACGGTCACGGCCGACGCCGTGCTGCTGTTCCGCTATTCGGCGCTGACCTTCAACGGTCACCGCATCCACTATGACCGCAGCTACGTGACGCAGGAGGAAGGCTATCCGGGGCTCGTCGTGCACGGCCCGCTGATCGCGACGCTGCTCGTCGATCTCGTGCATCGCGAACGGCCCGGGGCGACGCTCGCGAGCTTCGCGTTCCGCGCGGTGCGTCCGACCTTCGACGGGGAGCCGTTCACGCTGTGCGGCAAGCCGTCGGACGACGGCAATGCGATCGAGCTGTGGACGAAGGATCGCGACGGCTGGCTGACGATGCAGGCCACCGCAACCCTGGCGTAACGGGTGCCCGTTCGTTCATCCGCGACGCGGCAAGATCCGTCCGCGGATGGCCGTTGCCGCACGCTGTCGCCGCCCGGGCGGGCACTCGGGCGCGCTCCGACGTTCGTCGGCAAACCCCTGTAAGCTGCGAGCAGGTCGCGTGCCGTCCTGCCGAACGGTGCGGCGCGCGGTCGGCCCGTCCAACTTCCACGCATCGCATCAGGAGCACGTATCTTGGCCACCTACATTGTGTTTACACGTGAAAGCATGCAGGACCAGCAAGAATTCGACCTCTACCAGAGCAAGGTCGGCGCGACGCTCGCCGGGCATCCGGTGAAGGTGCTCGCGGCTTACGGGGCGCAGGAAACGCTCGAGGGCGAAGGCCCGGAAGGCGTCGTGATCGTCGAGTTCCCGTCGAAGGAGGCCGCGCACGCGTGGTATCACGGCCCCGAATACCAGGCCGTCGCCCAGCACCGTTTCAAGGGCGCGCGCTATCGCGCCGTGCTGGTCGAAGGCGTCTGAGCGACCCGCATCGAGCGTTTCCGGCGACGCGTTGCGACGCCGGGCACCCGCCCCGCCCATGAACACATCGATCCCCGCCACTGCACCCGTTCGCCCGCCGATGGGCCGTGCCACGACCGTGCTGCTCGCGATCAGCGTGCTGTGCTATCTGGTCGCCATGTTCACCGCGCCGTTCCGCACCGGCGCGCCCGTTCCGCATCCGTGGGCCGACGGCTGGCAAGTGCTGTTGACGGGCTGGATGGGCGTGCTCGGCGGCATCTATGCATGGCTTGCGAATCCGCTCGTGTTCGCCGCCTGGCTGCTGACGGCGAAGCGCTACCGCGCCCAGGCGGTGGTGCTGGCTGGACTGGCGTTGCTGTTCGGATTGAGCTTCCTGACGCAGCACCAGATCGCCGTCAACGAAGCGGGGGACGTCGAACCCGTGCATCTCGACGCGATCGGCTACTGGTGCTGGCTAGCGAGTTTCGGCGCGGCGTCGGTTGGCGCGGCGTTGTTGCCCGGGCGGACGAAAACGCGCTGATGGAGTGCGGACGGTTCGAGGCGGAGTCGACGGAGGTGACGCCGCCCGCATCGCGGCGATCCGCGGCATCGGCACGTGACGCAACGTGACGTCATGCGTGCCGATGCATTGAAGGCGCGCTCCGCGCCTTCAACCTTCACGCTTCACCCGATGTGCGTCTGCAACGCACGCACCCAGTACGACACCGCCACCGCGCCGCCGTCCGGCGTGCCGATCGCGCGTTCGCCGAGATAGCTCGCGCGCCCCGCACGCGGCGTCATGCGTGCCGTTTCCTGCGCACCGTGCTCGGCGGCTTCGACCGCGGCCGCCCATGCGCCGGCGGGATCGCGATCGTTGTCGAGCGCACGCTCGAATGCCGCGACGGCCGGTACCAGCGCATCGAGCATCGTCCGGTCGCCGGCGTGTGCGCCGCCCAGTTCGCTGATCGAATCCACCGCGCCGCGGAACGCCGCGGCCCAGTCGCGTGCCGACGGCTCGGCGATATCGGCCAGCCGGCGCGACGCGCGCAGCAGTGCGGTTGCATAGAACGGCCCCGAACTGCCGGCGATCGCGCGGCGCAACGCGGCGCCGAGCGCCGCAAGTGCGCCGGCCGGTGTGCCGCATGCGGCTTCCGGCAGTGCGAGGATTGCCTGGGCGGCGCGCAGCATGCTTGCGCCGAGATCGCCGTCGCCGGCCGCCGCATCGAGATCCGTCAGCGTTTGCTCATGATCGATCAGCGTCTGCGCGACCGCGTGCAGCGCCGGTTGCAGGCGCGCCGCCCACGCGCGGCCGGCCGCATCGAGCGGCGGCAGCGGTGCTTCCTGCGCAGCGGCCGCGGCCATGCGGATCTGCGTATTCACGGCACCGCCGCCCGGCCATGCGCGCGCCTGCGTCGGCGCGTCGAGCAGCACCGCGCGTTCGTCGTTCAGCCGCAGCACCGAGATCGAGCAGCCGGGCATGTTCAGTGCCGACAGGAACGTGCCGGCCCACGCGCGCGCAACGACGATGCCGCGCCGGTGCAGGTTGTCGTACGCGGCGCGCAGCACGATCGCGAGTTCCATGTCGGGCGTCGCGCCGAGGCCGTTGACGAACAGCGCGACCCGCTCGCCGCGGTCGAGCACGAGATCGGCGACGATGCTCGACAGCAGCGTGTCGACCAGCGCATCGGCCGGCAACGGCGCGCTGCTGATCGTAAAGAACTACACGGGCGACCGGCTCAATTTCGGGCTCGCCGCCGAGCTCGCGCGGGCCGAAGGCATTCCGGTCGAAACGGTCATCGTCGCCGACGACGTCTCGTTGC
>NZ_JAAGPM010000249.1:0-5942 GCF_017104865.1 Burkholderia sp. Ac-20349 | reverse complement strand
GCTTCGGCGGCGCGGGCGCCCGCAACGGCAACGGCTCCGGCACGAGCCGGCAGGCGTCGCCGTACACGCTCGCGCAGACCGTGCGCGCGTGGTCGCCGTTCCTGATCCTGACGGCCGTCGTCACCGTATGGAGCATCGCGCCGTTCAAGGCGCTGTTCGCCGCGCACGGCGCGCTCGCGTCGACCGTGTTGAAGTTCCATGTCGCAGGGCTCGACCAGCTCGTCGTGAAGACCGCGCCGATCGCCGCGACACCGAAGGCGCTCGAGGCGGTGCTGAAGATCGATCTCGTGTCGGCGGTGGGTAGCGCGATCCTCGTGACCGCGCTGATCTCGATGGCGCTGCTGCGGATGAAGCCGCGCGACGCGCTCGTCACGTTCGGCGAGACGCTGAAGGAGCTGACGCGCCCGATCCTGTCGATCGGCCTCGTGCTCGCGTTCGCATTCGTCGCGAACTATTCGGGGATGTCGTCGACGCTCGCGCTGATGCTGACCGCGACCGGCGCCGCGTTCCCGTTCTTCTCGCCGTTCCTCGGCTGGCTCGGCGTGTTCCTGACGGGCTCGGACACGTCGTCGAATGCGCTGTTCTGCTCGCTGCAGCAGGCCACGGCCCATCAGCTCGGCGTACCCGAGACGCTCGCGGTGGCCGCGAACACGACGGGTGGCGTGACCGCGAAGATGATCTCGCCGCAGTCGATCGCGGTCGCCTGCGCGGCGACGGGCCTCGTCGGCAAGGAGTCGGAGCTGTTCCGCTTCACGGTGCGGCACAGCCTGCTGTTCGCGGTGATCGTCGGGTTGATCACGCTCACGCAGGCGTACCTGCTGCCGGGCATGGTGCCGTAAGCGGCGCGCGCCCCCAAAACAAAACCCCACACCGGGAAAAGCGTGGGGTTTTTCATTTCGCGCTGGATCGCCCGCTTCGGCAGGCGACCCGTTGCGCGATCAGCTGCCCTTCGCGATGCGATCCTCGATGTGCTGCGCGCGGCTCGCCGACGACGGGTGCGAATCCATCATCGAGCTCTTGCCGCCGTCCAGCTTCGCGAGCTTCTGGAACGACGTGACCAGACCCTTCTGGTTCATGCCCTTCTGCTTGAGCAGGTCGAACGAGTAGTCGTCGGCCGCGCTTTCCTGCGACTGCGAGAACTGCGCGTTGATGAACTTCTCGGTGATGTCGCCGAGCTGCGAGCTCGTCAGTGCCGCCACGCCCGGCGAAGCCGCGCCGGCCGCGGTGCGCGCCGCGCTGACCGCGTAGGCCGTCTGCATCGCCTTCTTCGAGTGGCCGAGGGCGACGTGGCCCATTTCATGGCCGATCACGCCACGCAGCTCGTCGTCGGTCATCAAGTCCATCAGGCCGCTGTACACGCGCACGCAGCCGTTGCCCATCGCCCACGCGTTGATGTCCTTGGTCATGTAGACCTTGTAGTTGATCTTCTGGTTGTTCAGCGTCATGTTGCCGAAGCCCTTCATCACATTCGTCAGGCGCTTCGAGTACGCGCTGTTCGCCGGCGCGACCTTCGATTCGGCATCGCTCGCCTTGCACGAGTCGTTCGACAGTGCGGCGATGTCGGCATCCGACAGCGTCGCTGCCTTGTACAGGCTCGTCCCCGCCGACGTCAGGCTGTTCGCGTCAAGGTTCTGAATCCCGCCACACGCGCTCAACAGAAACGCCACGCCACACGCTGCCACCGCTTTCTTGAGTTGCATCCCGGATCCCTCGATAGTTGTATTTGGGAGCGGCGATTTTGCATAATCCGGCAGAAAATTACCAGATGTTTACATCCGATGACACGTTCATTACTCATCGGACTGGAACGAAGCAGCATTCCGGCGCGGAATTGACAACGAAAAACGGTGCAATCGCCGCGCCCGGGCGACGATCGGCAGGGAAACCGGGGCTGTTCAGGCCGTCTGGTCGCGACGACGCATCAGCCGCCGCGCCACCAGCATCGGCAGCCGCACCGCGAAGCCGGTGAACAGGCGCAGGTGCATCCACGCGAGCAGCGCGTTGTCGCGGCCGTAATGGAAATGCGAGACGCCGCCCTCGTGCCGGCCGAAATAGCGCACCGGCGCGTCGATGCGGATCGGCCGCACGCCGGCCCAGCACAGCCGCACGGCCGCCTCGGGATCGAAGTCGAAGCCGCGCATCCACGGCTGGCGGCGCATGATCGCGGCAAGCGGCGCGACCGGATACACGCGAAACCCGTACAGCGAATCGCCGATCCCGGCCCACAGCGTCTCGAGGTCGGCCCATGCGTTCGACAGCCGGCGCCCCTGCACACGCAACTGCGGCGCGCTCGCGTCGAACTTCGGCACGCCCAGCACCATCGCGTCGGGCGCGGCCTGCGACGCGGTCATGAACGCGGGAATCAGGTCGGCCGGATGCTGGCCGTCGGAATCCATCGTCAACACATGCGTGAAGCCGCTCGCGGCCGCCGCGTCGAGCCCGGCCAGCACCGCGGCGCCCTTGCCGCGGTTCTCGGGCAGCACGATCACGCGCAGCCCCGGGTCGCGCTCGGCCATGGCCTGCAGCCGTTCGGCGCTGCCGTCGGTGCTGCCGTCGACGACGACCCACACCGGATTCCACTGCGCGCGGGCATTGCGCACGGTCGTGTCGACCTTGGCGCCCGGGTTGTAGCTCGGAATCAGGACGAGATGGGTGGACGAGGCGTGCAGCTTGGACATGGAAACAGCCGATTGCGAAGACAGGGATCCTGACAAAAGTTTATGACTTGCCGGCGACCGTCGGCAGGCTTCGTCGACGTCGCCCGCGTGCGGGGCCGGTTGCTCGATCGTGAGGTTTTCTCGCTTCATGACAGCCACGCCTCCTGATGACCCGCGCTGGCCTCGATCTCGACCAGCAGGTCGTCGCGGCACACGTCCGCATGGACAATCAGCGGCCGCACGCCGGGGCCGACCGCCTCGCGCAGCACGCGCTCGATCGCGGCCAGCGCCGCGGCGTCGCCGGCGTCGCGCACGTAGACGCGATAGCTCAGGTCGGCGAGCGAGAACGGGCCGTGCCCCTGGCGCGCGGCCTGCTCGAGCACGGCTGTGAGGTTCGCGACCGTCTCGCGCGTTTGCGCGACGACGTCGCCGTGATGCACGGTGCGGTGCCCGACGATGCTCGCGGTGCCCGACACGAACAGCACCGGCGCGGCGTCGCCTGCCGTCCAGGCGGCGGCGCGCGCGAACGTCGGCGCACGCGGGCCGTACTGCGCCGGATAGTGATATGCGCTGACCTGACGCGGGTTCTCGACCGGATCGGCCGGCGTGCGGCTCGCGAGGAAATGGATCGCGAGCGGCGCGGCCGGCGATGCGTCACCCGCGACCGGCACGACCGAACCGAGCGCACATGCGGCCGGCACGCCGCCCGTCAGCGCGCGGCGGCACGCGTCGAACGCGTGCTGGCGGCCGATATTGAACTGACGATAGCGCTCGATCCCGAACTGCACCGCGTTGATCGCCGGCACGGTATTCCAGATGCGCAGCGGATGCGGCATGCGGAGGGAATCGAGCACGTCGAACAGCGCACGGTACGCAGCATGCGTCGCGCGTTCGAGCGGCGTGCTGCCGTCGTGCGTTTCGTGCGTTTCGTGCGTTTCGTGCGTTTCGTGCGTTTCGCTCGTCTCGTGCACGACGATGCTGCCGAACACGAGGCCCGCCGTCTCGCTGTACCGATAGTGCAGCGCGCCGCGCCGTTCGCTGCGCAGGTCACGCGCATCGCATTGCCAGATTTCGCAGACGGCGTCGTCCGGCGCGATGCCGGCGCCGAGCAGCGTCATCGGCACCGGCGCGACCGGCAGGTCGGGCACGACATCGGCCAGCATCCGTGCCGCCGCGTCCGCGTGCGATTCGTCCTGCAGGCCGGCAGCGCCGATGCACACCGCACCCAATGCGCCAGGCAACGCGCACTCGAATCCGTCGCCACGACCACGCGCATCGTCCAGCAACGCGGCGAGCCGCGCATGGCTCATCCGGACGAGCCGCAGCGCGCGGTCGCCGTCGTGCGCGAGCGGCGCGCCCGATCGCGATGCGGCCGGCCCGGCCGCCGTCTGCCCGCGCGCAACGGGCGCGGCGGCGGACGACAGGGAACACGGACGCCGTTCGGCGTCGACTGGATGCACGGACACTTCGATTTCCTCACTAGGCGGCGCAAGCCGCGCAACCTCGCGGCTGCGCCGCGTTGCGTTACGTCACGCCGACGCTGCGCGCTTCGTCAGGCCAGCCCGCCGTTGACGGACAGCACCTGCCCCGTCACATAGGCCGCGGCGTCGGACACCAGGTACGCGACCATCGCCGCGACTTCGTCGGGCCGCCCCGCGCGCTGCGCGGGTACGAGCTGTTTGATGCGTTCGGCGGGAAACGCCTGTTCGGCCATCGGCGATTCGATGATGCCGGGCGCCACCGCGTTCACGGTGATGCCGCGCGACGCGAGCTCCAGCGACAGCGACTTCGTCGCGCCGATCAGCCCCGCCTTCGCGGCCGCGTAATTGACCTGCCCGCGATTGCCGGTCACGCCGGCCACCGACGCGATGTTGACAATGCGGCCGCGCCGCGTGCGGATCATCGGCAACAGCAGCGGCTGCGTGACGTTGAAGAAGCCGTTGAGCGTCACGTCGATCACGCTGTGCCACTGCCGGTGCGACATGCCGGCCATCGGCGCGTCGTCGTGAATGCCCGCGTTGTTGACGAGAATCTGCACCGGCGCATCGTCGATGAACGGCTTCAGCGCGGCGAGCGTTGCATCGGCGTCGGTCACGTCGAACGCGATCGCGTGCGCGGTGCCGCCGGCCGCGACGATCTGCTGCACGACCGCCTCCGCCTGCGCGAGATGGCGGTTCGCATGCACCCACACTTCATGGCCGGCCTGCGCGAGCGCCGTGCAGATCGCCTGCCCGAGTGCGCCGCTGCCGCCCGTCACGAGCGCCCGCATCGAATTGCTCCGTTCATCGCGTTCCACCTCGATCGACGCGGCCGCGTATCGTCTGCCGATTGCCGCCGCGTGCCGTCATCATCTGCGCGTCGCGCCCGTGCGCGACGCCGTCACTTCGTGCGGTGCGCGGCCACGTATGCAGCCAGGGCACCGAGCGTCGCAAAGATCTTCTGGTTGTCCGGATTGTCCGAACGCAGCTCGAAGCCGTATTTCTTCGAGATCAGCAGTGCGATTTCCAGGATGTCGATGGAGTCGAGCCCGAAACCCTCGCCATACAGCGGGGTCTCGGCCGTCACTGTTTCGAGCGGGACGTCTTCGAGATTCAGTTCGCCGATGATCAGCGTGGCGAGCTCTTGTTCCAGTGCGTTCATCATGCGTGCGGGCAGGCGGCCCGTGGCAGCGGAAGGTGCCCGGAAACGGCAATCGCCATGCACGCCCGGCGCGTGCGAATCTCCGTCCCTCCGGCGTCTGCCGGCTTCCCCGCCTGCTTTATTTGGGGATCGTTTGTAAAAGTTACGCGGATTCTAGACGAACGGGTATCGGGCCGTATACCGCCAATGGTTACAGACTGGCGAGCCGGCGCCGCGGCCCGTCTCGGGACCCGAATGCACCAGACGCTTGAGCCGCTTTGGATGGAAATGGACCGACCCCGCGAAACCGTTCGTCCTGCGCCATACAATCGGTTACAAAACCCGTTCGCGCCCGCCCCGAACACGCGGTGCCGCGGCCCTAAAATGAGCGTGCCCGACCACCGGCCCGGACCCGCGTCCCGGCCGCCATTCATATGATGTTTGACGGCCCGACCACGACGTCCGGCCACGATCTTCCCGATGTCGCCAGTCATGCCGCAACCGTCCTTCCGCTCCGTTCCGGTTCGCCCGTCCGTCCGCTGCCGCCCGTTCGTTCGCGGCGCCGGTACCCTGCCGACGAACTCGTGCTGCTGTCGATCCGCGTCGAATCGGACAACCTCGCCGTCGTGCGGCGCCTGCTGCATCAGGCCGTCGGCGCCGCGCTCA
>NZ_JAAGPM010000248.1:0-6254 GCF_017104865.1 Burkholderia sp. Ac-20349 | reverse complement strand
GCCTGGGTTTGCCGGCCACGGGCCCGGTCGATTGCGATCAACTTCTCGCCCGCGCCCATGCGGATCGAGCGGAGGCGCTGCGTCTGCATCTGGCCGCCCGTGCGCAAGCGATGCGCGCTGAAGTGGAATAACCGGTCGCCTCCATCCGTTTACCTACCGAATCCCGGCAGCGCCGGCCGGCAGGATAATGGCCGTGACGAAGCCGATCGTCCCGGCTGGTGCCGCGCTGTCGCGATGCCGTGCCAAGGAGAACGGGCATGAAACGGATATTCGCCGCCGCCGCGCTGGCGGCGGCAATCGTGCGGCCGGCCGCCGCGGAACCGCCCCGGGCCGGCGACGGGAAACTGGTCGATGAAGATCACATGACGCTGTACGTGTTCGATCGCGATGCGCCTGGCAAGAGCGCGTGCGACAGCACGTGTGCGGCCAGCTGGCCGCCCGCGCGCGCCGACGCGTACGACAAGGCCGCGGGCGCGCTGAGTCTCGTCGCGCGCGCCGACGGCAGCAAGCAATGGGCGTACCACGGGCGCCCGCTGTATCGCTGGAAGCAGGATCGCAAGCCCGGCGACGCGGGCGGCGACGGGATCGGCGGCATGTGGCACGTGGCGCGTCCATGACGGCGGGCGATGGGGCGGTGCGCGAGGCATCCTGATGAGCTACGAATCGGATCTGCTGGTGTGGTTGCCGCATCTCACGCGCTATGCGCGTGCGCTGACGGGTGACCGGGCCTGGGCGGACGATCTCGTGCAGGACACGCTCGAGCGTGCGCTGAACCGTCCGCCGCGCGATGGCGGCAACCTGCGCGCGTGGCTGCTGACGTTGCTGCGGCACCGTTTCATCGACCAGTTGCGTGCGCGGCACGAGATTGCAGTCGATGACGCGACGGCACCGTGGCAGACGATGGCCGCGCCGGCCGGCGAGATCGGCGGGCTGGTGCTGCGCGACGTGCAGCGCGCGCTGTACCGGCTGCCGGTCGAGCAGCGCGAGGTGCTGCTGCTGGTCGCCCTTGAGGAATTGAGCTATCGCGATGCCGCAGAGGTGCTCGGCGTACCGGTGGGAACGGTGATGTCGCGGCTCGCACGGGCGCGCGGGCAGATGCGCGCGCTGCTGTCGGACGAGCCGTCGGCGCACGGCACGGCCACGTTACGGGTGATCGGGAAGACATGATGGATGATCCGCACAAGCCTTCGAACGAGCGGGACGAAGATGCGTCGGCGCAACTGCTGTCCGCGTTGCTGGACGGCGAGCTGTCCGGGCATGAGCGCCGCGAGGTGCTCGAGCGCGTGCTGGCCGATCCGGAGGAAGCCGAACGATTCGCGCATTACCGTGCGCAGCGCGATGCGCTGCAGGCGCTGTTCCCGCTGCCGGGCGCCGCGCCCGCGCTGTTCGTGCAGCGCGGTGCGCCGCGACGGCGCGGGATCGCCTATGCGTTCGCGGGGCTCGCGGCCGGGCTGCTGATCGGCGTCACGCTGCATGCGGGCTGGATGGCGTTCGGCCGCGAACCGGCGTTTGCCGCGCGCGCGGATGTCGCGTACACGACTTACGTGGCCGACCGCGAACATCCGATCGAGGTCGGTGCAGGCGACCCTGAACGTCTCGTCGCGTGGCTGTCCGCGCGTCTCGGGCGCCCCGTGCGTGCGCCGTCGCTCGACGAATACGGCTACGCGCTGCTCGGCGGCCGGCTGCTGCCCGGCGAAGCGGGGCCGGCCGCGCAACTCATGTACCAGCGCGCGGACGGCGAGCGCGTGACCCTGTACATGACGGCCTACGATGCACGGCGCCTCGCGCCGCAGGCGATGTCGGCCGGCGATCGCTACACGTATTTCTGGTCGGATCGCGGGATGGGTTACGCATTGTCCGGTCAGGGCGACGAACGGCGCCTGCGCGAACTCGCGATCGACGCGTGCGGTGCGCTCGGCGGCCCGACCGACGCGTGGAAGGGGTGACGCGCGCGGCACCGGTACGGAGCAGGCGATGAAGACGACGATGACGAAGGGGCTCGTGCTGATGCTGGTGCCGGCGGTGTTCGCCGTGGGCGCCGCGCTGGCGCGGGCGGACGGCGACGCGCCGGTGCGTGTGCCCGTCGACGCCGACGGCGTGCAGCGGGTGGCGATCGTCGGCGGCAGCTATTTCTTCCGGCCGAACCACGTGATCGTGCGGGCGCACGTTCCGGTCGAGCTGACCGTGTCGGCCGAACCCGGCCTGGTGCCGCACAGCTTCGAGATCGATGCGCCGCAGGCCGGCATCGCAGTGCACACCGAGCTGGCCACGACGCCGAAGACGTTTCGCTTCACGCCCACGCAGCCGGGCCGGTTCGCCTACTATTGCACGCATCGGCTGCTGTTTTTCAGGAGCCATCGCGAGCGCGGGATGGAAGGCGTGCTCGATGTCGAGGCGGCGCCGTGATCGCCGCGTTGCTGGCCGCGAGCCTGATAGGAGCGAGCATGACCGCCGATCCCGTGACCGTCGCGCAGGCGCATTTCGACCACGTCCGCTCGTACCGCGCGACGATCCGCTCGGCGGCGCGCAGCGGCGAGCACACCGAAATCCGCTACGCGTACCTGAAGCCGGGCTTCGTCCGGATGGATTTCGTGTCGCCGCATCACGGCGCGGTGCTCGCCTACGATCCCGGCGACGGCAAGGTGCGGCTGCGTCCGTTCGGCGCACACGCGCCGCCCGCGTTGACGCTGTCGCCGTCCAATCCGCTCGTGCGCGACCGCAGCGGCCACCGGGTCGACCGGTCGGACGTCGGCGAACTGCTGCGCAACGTCCATGCGCTGCAGGAAGGCGGCGCGACGGTGACCGAAGGCGAGGAGGCCGTCGGCGGCCGGACCGCGCTGCGCGTGTCGGTCACGGGCGCGCCTGCGCACGCGGTCGATGGCGTGCATCGCTACCGGCTGTGGCTGGACACCGAGGACGGCTTTCCGCTGAAGGTCGTCAGCTTCGCGGACGATGACGACGTGCCGCTCGAAACCGTGACGCTCGACGACGTCGAGATCGACGTCGCGTTTCCCGAACGCTTCTTCGCGCCCTGAGCGGTGCGCTGACTCATGCCCCTGACGGGCAGGCCGGAGGCTGCATGGCGGAATACCGGTTCTCGACGACCTGGCGCGTGGACGCGCCGCTCGCGGTGGTGTGGGACGCGATCTACCAGGTCGACCGCTGGCCCGGCTGGTGGAAGGGCGCCGTGAGCACCGTCGAGATCGAGCCGGGCGATGCGCGCGGCGTCGGCGCGCTGCACCGGTACACGTGGAAGGGGGCGCTGCCGTACCGGCTGGCCTTCGACATGCGCGTGCGACGCGTCGAGCCGCCGCATCGGCTCGAAGGCCGCGCGAGCGGCGCGATCGAAGGCAACGGATGCTGGACGTTCGCCGCCGACGGTGCCCGCACGATCGTGCGCTACGACTGGCACATCCGCACGCACGTGCGCTGGATGAACCGGCTGGAGCCGCTTGCCCGCCCGCTGTTCCGATGGAATCACGACGTCGTGATGCGCGAAGGCGCGAAGGGGCTCGCGCGGCTGCTGGGCGCGGCGGTCGAGACGGATGGCCGGACCTTCCGGCCGTTGCCGGATGCGGACTGCGCGGACGCCTGATCGCGTGTGAATGCGTGTGAAGGCGCTGAGCGACGGACCGCGCCGCTCAGCGCGCGTACGCCATCACCGCACCATCCACCACCAGCGCGACACGTTCGCCGACGGCCGGACACCGGTGTCCCGGCACGCGTACGCGCACGAGCACGTCGAGATCGGCCTCGAGGCGTACGACCACGTCGGCGTCCTGGCCCGCGAATTGCGCGGCTTCGACGCGCGCCGTATGGCCGCGCGCCGCATCGGCCTGCGCAACCGGCACGATCCCGATCTGCTCGGGGCGCAGCATCGCATCGGCCGGCCCGTCGGGCAGCGACGCGACGAGCGGCAGTTCGCCGAGCGCGCACGCGATGTGCCCGTTGCGCACACGGCCGGCGAGCAGCACGGCCTGCCCGACGAACGACGCGATGTCGCGCGTGACCGGCTGCCGGTACAGCGTCTGCGGCGCGGCCGTCTGTACCAGCCGGCCGTGCCACATCACCGCCACTTCGTCGCCGAGCGTCATCGCCTCGGGCTGGTCGTGCGTGACGAGCACCGATGTCGCGCCTGCGGCGGCGAGCGCATCGGCGACCGCGCTGCGCGTTTCGTGGCGCAGCGACGTATCGAGCGCGGAGAACGGTTCGTCGAGGATCACGAGCGACGGCTCGGGTGCGAGCGCGCGTGCGAGCGCGACGCGTTGCTGCTGCCCGCCGGACAGTTGCTGCGGCGCACGGCTCGCATACGACGCCGGCAGCCCGACCATCTCGAGCAGTTCATCGACGCGGTGATGGCGCCGCCGCGCCGCGCGCGGCAGCCCGAATGCGATGTTGTCGGCCACCGACAGGTGCGGAAACAGCGCGCCTTCCTGCGGCACGTAGCCGATCCGGCGCTGTTCGGGCGGCAGGTGTACGTCGGGCGCCGCCACGCGGCGTCCGTCGATTTCGACGGTGCCGCGCTCGGCGCGTTCGAAGCCGCACAGCACGCGCAGCAGGGTGGTCTTGCCGCTGCCGGACGGGCCGAGCAGCGCGAGGCGCGAGCCGCGCCGCACCGTGAGATCGATGTCGTGCAGGACGGTATGCGATCCGAACGATTTGGACAGGCCGTGGATGCGTAGTTCGCTCATGGGCGGTTCCGGTGAAAAAGGGCGGCGCTCAGTCGCGCACCGACGCGCGGCCGAGCAGCACGAACAGCAGTCCCGATGCGCCGAGCGACAGCGCGACGAGCAGCGCCGCGTAGGGCGCCGCGGCGGCGAACGCAAGCGTTGCCGTATCGCTCCAGACCTGGGTCGCGAGCGTGCGGGTGCCGATCGGCGACAGCAACAGCGTCGCATTGAGTTCCGTCATGACCGAGATGAACACCATCGTCGCGGCTGCGCCGAGGCCGGGTGCCGCGAGCGGCAGCACCACGCGCGTGAGCGTCGCGCGCCAGCCGAGACCGAGCGCGCGCGCGGTTTCCTCGAGCCGGGCCGGCACGTGCGACAGCGCGGCGCGCACGCTGACGACCGCGAGCGGCAGGAACAGGATCGCGTACGCGGCGACGAGTGCCGGTGCGCTCTGGTAGAGCGGTTGCAGCAGCCGTACCGTGATCGACACGATCGCCAGCGCGACGACGATGCCCGGCACGCCCTGCACGGTCATCGCGGTGCGCTCGAGGAGCGTCGCGACGCGCCCCGGATAGCGGACCATCAGGAACGCGAGCGGCAGCGCGAGCAGCGTCGTGACGGCCGCCGCCATCAGGCCGTAGCCGGACGACGCGAGCGTGGCCTGCCACAGCAGCTCGGGTGACACGTCGGCCGGCGTGACGGCGGCCGCGCCCTGTTGCGTGAGCCAGTAGCCGATCATCGCGAGCGGCACGCCGAGCGTCGCGGCGGCGAGCGCGGCGAACGCGACGGTGACGGGGCCGCGCAGATGGCCGAGCGGATAACGCATCGCGACGCGGCGCGCGGCGCGGTGCGTATGACCGTAGCGCGCATGACCGCGTGCGCGTGCCTCGATCGCGAGGCACAGCAGGCACAGCGCGATCAGCACGCAGCCGAGCAGCGATGCGCCGCCGCCGTCGAACGCGGTGCGGTATTCGGCGTAGATCTCGGTGGTGAAGGTGCGAAAGCGCAGCAGCTGGAACGCACCGAACTCGGACAGCACGCCGAGCGCGACCAGCAGCATCCCGCCGCACAGCGCGGGGCGCAGCTGCGGCAGCACGACGCGGAAGAAGGTGCGCCACGGCGAGCAGCCGAGCGTGCGCGCGCTTTCCTCCAGCGCGGGATCGAGCTCGCGCAGCGCGGCGGCCACCGGCAGGTAGACGAGCGGGAAGTAGGCGGAGGTCAGCACGATCAGTGCGCCGAGAAAATCCTGCAGGTCGAGGCTCAGCGACACCCACGCGTAGCTCGTGATGAACGGGGGCACCGCGAGTGGCGCCGCCGCGAGTGCGGTCCACAGCGGCCGGGCCGGCAGGTCGGTGCGCTCGATGAACCACGCGACCGCCGTGCCGAGCAGCGTGCACGCGAGCGTCGCGGCGAGCGTGATCGACAGCGTGTTGACCAGCAGTTCGCCGACGAGCGGGCGCCATATCAGCTCGATCGCATCGTCGAGGCCGAAGGTGGCCGCGCGGTACAGCGTGAAGCCGAGCGGCAGCAGGATCGCGAGCGGCCCGCACGCGGCCGCGGCGACGAGCGCGCGCGACGGGCGGC
>NZ_JAAGPM010000247.1:0-5995 GCF_017104865.1 Burkholderia sp. Ac-20349 | reverse complement strand
CGCCGAGCGCGAACGCGGCCGCGATGCCCCGCCCGTCGGCGATCGCGCCGGCCGCGATCACCGGCGCGCGCACCGCGTCGACGATCTGCGGCAGCAACGCGAACAGGCCCGGTTGCGCGTGGATGTCGTCGGTCAGGAACATTCCGCGATGACCGCCGGCCTCCGCGCCCTGCGCGACGATCGCGTCGACACCGCGCGCATCCAGCCAGCGCGCCTCCTCGACGGTCGTCGCGGACGACACGACCAGCGCACCCGTGCGCCGCACGCGATCGAGCAGCGGGTCGTCCGGCAACCCGAAATGGAAGCTCACGACAGCCGGCCGCCATTCCTCGACGACCGCGCACATCGCATCGTCGAACGGCGCGCGGCCAGGGCCGCCCTTCACGCCGGCTGGATCGAGCCCGGCTTCCGCGTAGTAGCCGGCGAGCGCAGCACGCCAGCGCGCATCGACCTCGGCGTCGGGCGCCGGCGGCGTATGGCAGAAGAAGTTCACGTTGAACGGTGCGGGCGTGCGGGCGCGGATCGCCGCCATCTCGTCGCGCAGTTGCTGCGGGCCGAGCGCCGCGCACGCGAGCGAGCCGAGCCCGCCGGCTTCGCATACCGCGATCGCAAGCGGGCTCAGCGAACCGACCATCGGGGCCTGGATCAGCGGCAAACGGGAAGGCAGCATCGTCATCGGAATCGTCCTTGGAGAAGAAGCGAATGTCACAAAAAAAGCACGTTACAAGGCGGTCTTGCGAAGAGGCGAAGTGCGTCTCGCCTCTTCGGTCAAGGACGCCCCTGATCGCATCATCGGGCTTGCCATTGCGTTGGTTGCACCACGGTGCGATCGCGTCGGCTGGCTGCGCGGCCTGCAAACTCTCCCGACATTCATTCCACGAACGCCGGAAAACATCGCCGCGACCGCGTCAGCCCGCGTCCGGCTCGGGTACGCACGCGGCGGCCTCGATGCGAAACAGCAGCCGGTCGTCGAGTGCATCCCAGATATCGACCTCGCCGCGCCCGCTCCTCGGCAGGCCGGCAAACACCGGACGCCCGTCGATCCAGCCAGCCTGGCTCTTGAACCACTTCCGCTCGCACCAGCCGCCGCGATGCAACGCGAGCCGCTTGCCGCTGCCGACCTCGAACTCGCGCAACACGCCTTTCGCATCGCGCGCCAGCACGCGGGCGCCGTCGTCGGAAAACGCGCAGGGGAAGCCGTTGTCCGCCCCCGGCAATTCGCAATCGGCCTCGCCCTCCGTACGCACCGTCAACGCCGCGTCCCGTGCGAACGCACGGCGACGCCGGCCGGCGCTCACCGCGAACGGCGCATCGTCGAAGCGCTGGTCGGCCAGGTCGTAATCGAGCACGTCGAGCGTGCCGCCGTCGGTGAGCGGCACACGATAGAGCCGGTTGCGGACGCGCACCCACGCTTCGCGCGCGTCGGATGACAGGTGGACCCGCTCCAGATAGTCGTACCGGCTTTCGGCGCGCCAGCACAGGTGCGCCGCACCGCTCGCGGCGTCGACCCGGTAGAGCGCCGTGTTGTCCCAGTACGCGACGATCAGCGTCGACAGCGCCGCATCGGCCGATGCGCTCACCGGCAGGTTGCGCAGCCGGTCCGTGGCCGTCGCGTCCGCTTCGTCCGGCACGAACGGACGCGGCAGTTCGAACGACGCGACCACCCGCCGCTGCGCAAGATCCCAGATGTCGCAGAATCCTTCGCCAGCCACGACGAGGCGCGGATCCCCCTTTGCGTCGCGCGTCCATTCGAGCACGCACGCACGACGGGCCGCAACCGTCCCGGCGAGCGCTACTTGCGACGACGCATGCGCCGATACCGATTCGAGCGCCGGGCCGGCAGCGGCCTGCGCGCCCGCTTCGGGCGCCACGTAATCCGGCGGCACGTAGTCGGGCATCGGCGACCGGTGCCGCGCGCGCCACGCAGCCAGCCACGCCTGATACACATAGCGGCGGCTGCCGTCCGTGCCGATATCCGGCTGCTCGAGGCGAAAGCCGGCCGGATCGACGCCCGGCAGCGGCACGAGTTCGGCACCGTTGCAATAGACGTAGACTCGCGCACGATCCCGTGCGAAATATTCGGAGAGGAACGCGAGCGTCGCGCCATCGACACCGCGCCGATATGGCTGGTTGTCGTGCAGCAACCGCCCCTGCCCGTCGCGCAGGAAGCCGGGCCCGACGACTTCGGCGGTCGCGCCATCGAAGCGGGCCTTCACTTCCTTGCCGAAATAGAACAACCGGCCGCCATCGCGCAGGTAATAGTCGCCGACGACTTCGATCCCGGCCGGATCGATGCCGCGCTTGCGTACCAGCATGCACAGCACGCCATTGCGATCCTTCGCGTAGGTGTCGTTCAGGACTTCGAATGTCTCGCCGTCGACCTTCGCGGCTTCCGAATGACCGCGCCACTGCTTCAGATAGCAATGGTCACCGGCCTGATACCACGGCCCGGCCAGATGTCGCCACCGTGCGGGATCGCCGGGAAGCGGGCCGCCGTCGAGAAAGCCGGTGTGATACTCCGCGTACGAGTAGAGTCGCGACCGGTCGGCGATGAACGAATCGCCGAGCCACCGGACCGTCGCGGCATCCGGTTCGAGCAGCGGCAGGTCGTGCAGATACACCTGGTTGCCGACTACCCGGAACCCGCCGCCGAGCTCCTGCGCCGGTATATCCGCCGCGGTCTGCCCGACGATGGTATGCCACCAGTAGCCTTGCAGCTCGGGGTGCGCGGCAAAAAACGGCGACCAGTCGCGCTCCCACTTCTCGCGCGAGCCGGGATCGGCCGCGTGCCCGTAACGGTACGGCCGCGCCCGGTCGGTCGCGTGATCCTGCGCCACCTCGTCCGCGCTGACGAAGCTTGCCGCTTCGGCGCCTTCGACCTCCCGCCCGTCATACCAGACCCGCTGCGCATCGACCAGATACGCGCCGACCCACCGCAGCGTCGCGGGATCCGCACCGCGCATGCGCTTGCCGTAGTGATACAGGTAGCGGTCGTCGTGCCCCCACGCATCGGTCAGCAACCGGAAGCGCGCGGGCGACGCGCCGGCCAGCTTGCGGTTCTGGAAATAGACATGGTTCGCGTCGACGGCATGCGATTCGTCCAGCGGTCGAAACGTCGCGGCGTCGACGTCGAGCACGGTGAAGCGCAACCACGTGAACGTGCGCGCATAGGCGCGCACGCCGTCCGTCGCCAGATACTGGGACAACGGCCGGAAGCCGTCGATCACGATGCCTTCGATGAGGTTGCCCGCGCGATCCCGCAACGGGTCGTCATGGCAATACACGTGCGCGTCATCGCGCATGAAGCCGAAGCCGAGGTTCTCTCTGAGTGTCATGTTGTTGTTTGATTTCGCTTTCGTCCGGAATGCCCCGGTCAGACGATGCCCGCCGGGTACGAAAGCCGTCGCCGCCGCGCGGATACGCGGCGCTCACGCGTCCTGCGATCTTACGCCACGATCCATCCCGCGCCGGTACGCGGCCGGACTCGTCGCCGCGACGCGCCGGAAATGCCGGCGCAGCGATTCCTCGGAACCGAACCCGGCGCGCGCCGCGACCTGCGCGAGCGACAGCGCGGGATGCGCTTCGAGCATGTCCTTCGCGACGTTCACGCGTTCGCGGATCAGCCACGCGAGCGGCGACATTCCCGTCGCATCTGCGAACTGACGTTGCAGCGTGCGCGTGCTCATCGCGGCCTGCGCGGCGAGCGATGCGAGCGTGTGCGGCTCGGCCGCGTGCGCGCGCATCCAGTCGATCAGCTTCGCGAGCCGGTCGGTGCCGCCCGGCGCGACCGGGCGCGGCACGAACTGCGCCTGGCCGCCGTCGCGATGCGGCGGCAGCACGAGGCGCTGCGCGACCCGGTTCGCAATTGCGCCGCCGTGATCGCGGCGCACGAGATGCAGCAGCATGTCGAGCCCCGCCGCCGATCCGGCCGATGTGATCACCTGCCCTTCGTCGACGTAAAGCGCATCGGGATTCACGCGCAACGCCGGATAGCGCGCCTGCAATTTCTCCGCATAGCGCCAGTGGGTCGTCACCGTGAGGCCGTCGAGCACGCCGGCCGCGGCCAGCACGAACACGCCCGAGCAGATCGAGCAGAGCCGCGCGCCGCGGCGATGCGCGGCCCGCAGTTTCTTCAGCAACGGCTCCGGCGGCAGTTCGTCCGGATCGCGCCAGCCGGGAATCACGATGGTATCGGCGCGATCGAGCGTCGCGAGCCGGTACGGCGCGGCGACCGTGATGCCGCCCGCCGCGCGCACGGGCCCCGGCTCGCTCGCGCAGACCGCGAAGCGATACCAGTCGACCCCGAGCTCGGGGCGTTCGAGGGCGAACAGTTCGACCACGCAGCCGAATTCGAACGTGCAGAGGCGATCGTAGGCGAGCGCGACGACGAGATGATTGTGCATGGCGCGATGTTACCGGAACTTGTCGATCGCGCCACTGCCGCGAAACGTGCGGAACCGCGATACTGCCCCTCATTCCACCGCGTTCTGCGCAACCTTCAGGAGAACCTGCCCATGTCCTGCGTCACCGATGTGCCCGCCGCCGACAGCCCCGCCGCCCTCGCGCATTTCGAGGCATCGCTGCGCTTCGAGACCGATTGCTGGGACGTGCACGACGCGCTCGCATCGGGCGCGCCCGATTTCGTGCTGCTCGACGTGCGCGCCCCCGACCAGTTCGCCGCCGGCCACGTGCCCGGCGCGCGCAACCTGCCGCGCCGCAAGATCATCGAGAGCAAGCTCGCCGGCTATCCGGCCGGCACGCTGTTCGTCGTCTACTGCGCGGGCCCGCACTGCAACGGCGCCGCGCGCGCGGCAATCCAGCTCGCGCGCCTCGGCCGGCCGGTCAAGCTGATGATCGGCGGCGTGACGGGCTGGCGCGACGAAGGTTTCGCGCTGAGCAACGAAGTGCAGCCGGCGGACGCCGAAGCCGGCTGATCGTCATTAAAAGCGCAACAATCAATTGCCTGCGTACGGCCTGCACGCGAACGAAAAAAGCGCGACAATCGGTCCCATTGCAGTTCGGATGGAGCAGCAACATGCAGAACGCAGTCCTGATTCAAGTGGCCGGTTCGGTGGCCGCGATCGCGATCTATTTTCTGCCGGCGGTCATTGCCGACCGGCGCGGCCGGCACGACAAGCTGACGGTCGCGATGTTCAACGCGCTGTTCGGGTGGACCGGCATCGGCTGGCTGATGACGCTGTACTGGGCCTGCCAGCCGAACCCGCACGCCGATGTCGCGCAGACGATCCTCGCCAAGCGCCGCGGCATCAGCATGCGGACCTTTTCGACCGGTCTCGTCGAGCGCGTGCAGCGCCGTGTCGCCGCCCAGGAGCAATGGGCGGAGAAGCAAGGCTGCCGTTAAGTCCCTCTTTCCCCGTTACCGTACCGCGTCGAACTTCGGCATCCTGACATTGGTCGACGCGCGGTAATCCCAAGCCAGCCCGTCGTGCGGCAGCCCGCCGCCCGCACGCAGCCACGCCCCGAACGACCCCGCCGTTACCGCCCGCGCGATCCGCTCGCCCGGGCAGCCATGCGGCCCCGTGCCGAAGCCGAAATTCGGCCCAACCGCGCGGCCGGGCATGAACCGGTGCGGATCGCGATGTACGGCCGGGTCGCGGTTCGCCGCGGCGAGCACGACGAGGATCGCGTCGCCGGCTTCGACGGTCACGCCTTCGATCGTCGTGCGCGATGCGACGAAGCGGCGCGTGTTCTGCACCGGTGAATCGAAGCGCCCGACTTCGGCAACGAATGCGTCGAGCGCGGCATCGTCCGGCACGGCGTGCGCGGCGCCCGCTGCCGCTACCCCGTTCCACGCCACCAGCGCATTGCCGAGCCACGCGGCGGTCGCCTCGCAAGTCTGCGACAGCAGTCCGACGAGATTCGCGACCAGCGCGCCGCTTGCCTGCCAGCCCGACTCGCGGGCCGCCTGCTGCACCGCGGCGACGAGCGTGCCGTCGTGCGCATGCGTCTGCGCGACGCGCTCCGTCATCCGGTG
>NZ_JAAGPM010000246.1:0-233 GCF_017104865.1 Burkholderia sp. Ac-20349 | reverse complement strand
AAAAAAAAAAAAAAAAAAGAGCTCAAAATGGAACTGATATTAAAAATAGTAAAACATAAGAAGTAAATGACTAAACGTACCATCAATGTTACACACTTGCAAGGTTATCTATGTACATGTAACATTAGGTCAGTACTTTCTACGATTTATATCTTATGCTTGTGCATCTCTCACACACTTATACATACGTATATTTGTGTATTTTGTTCTGTTGTCTTGTACTCTGTCGCATC
>NZ_JAAGPM010000245.1:0-6471 GCF_017104865.1 Burkholderia sp. Ac-20349 | reverse complement strand
TTTCGCGGGGCGAGCCCGCGCTTCCAGGGCGAGAACCTCGCGCACAACCTCGCGCTCGTCGACGCGCTGCGCGCCATCGCCGACGAGAAGGGCAGCAATCCGGCGCAGGTCGCGATCGCGTGGGTGCGCTGCGATCCCGAGCAGATCGTGATCACGGAAGGCGCACAGGGCGCGATCGCGCTGTGCGCGCAGTTGCTGACGAACCCGGGCGATACGGTGTGGGTCGAGGAGCCCGGCTATCGCGGCGCGCGCACCGCGATGCAGGCGGCCGACCTCGACGTCGTGCCGATGCCGGTCGACGCCGAAGGGTTGCGCGCGGATGCGGACGACTGGCGCGAGCGGACGCCGCGTCTCGTCTACACGACGCCGTCGAACCAGTTCCCGACCGGCGCGGTGTTGTCGATCTCGCGCCGGCTCGCGTTGATCGATGCCGCGCGCCGGCATCGCGCGTGGATCATCGAGGACGACTACGACAGCGAATTCCGGCACACCGGCGAGCCGATCGGCGCGATGCACGGGCTCGCACCCGATTCGCCCGTCGTCTATCTCGGCTCGTTCAGCAAGACGATGTTTCCGGCGCTGCGGATCGGCTTTCTCGTGCTGCCCGATGCGCTGCTGGCCGCGGTGCGGCCGGTGCTGCCGGAAATGCTGCGCGGCGGGACGCGCCACGTGCAGCTCGCGCTGGCCGATTTCATCGAGACGGGCGAGTACGGCCGCCATCTCGGCCGGATGCGCCGGCTGTATCGCGACCGGCGGCGGTTGCTGCTCGCCGCGCTCGACGGCAACCTGAGCGTGCCGCATGAGATCGAGGGCGGGCCGTGCGGGCTGCATCTCGCGCTGCGGCTGCCCGCGCGCTACCGCGATCGTGCGATCGTCGACGCGGCGCGCGAGCACGGCATCGGGCCGTTTCCGCTGTCGGGATTTTCGATCGATGCGGCATCGGCGGGCAACGGGCTCGTGCTCGGCTTCGGCAACACGTCGGCCGACGCGTTCGAGCCGATGTTGCGATTGCTGTCGGCGATCGCGGAGCGGGTGGGCGGAGATTGAGGGCGGGTGGCAGGGTGCGCGGGTTATGTCACCCGTTGCCGATGATTTCCGCTACCGTATCGCCTCCGATTTCACCTTCTTTTCCTGATCGAACGTGCTCACACCTTACAGATTCTTTGCGCTCGCCGGTACCGCATGCGCGTTGCTGGCCACCGCTGCCGTCCATGCGCAATCCACCCAGGACGGATTCATCTGCAATACCGACAAGCATCACATCGTGATCGATCGCGCCGCGAACGGCACGTTGAACTACCGGGCCTGGAACAAGCCGCACTCGGTCGATCGCAAGCCGGACGTCGAGTTGCACGGCGGCACGGAGGAAACGGTCGGCACCGACCCGTGCGTCAATACCGACTGGACGTTCAAGCGCGGCAATGTCGAGTATGTCGTGGCGGACAACGCTCGCTGCTCGGAAGGCAAGCCGCCGCGCAATGCGAACGGGATGGTCGTCGTGTCGATCAACAAGGAATTTGCGGCGCGCTACTGGTGCATCAAGTAGGGGGCTATTTTTTTGATGTCGAAAATAGGCGATGACAGGCGTCCGAATCGAGCAATACGCGCCTGTTCTTGTCGATATCCCAGACTCCCGGATACGCATTCTGACTGCAGTCAATCTGGCCGTTGGGCGCGACGTATCGACCGTCTGGAGAGAGGGTTGAGGAGCCTGCACCCCCGGAGGCGGTAAATGCCGTCTCCTGCAGTTGATCGACTCTCTTCCCGGTGATGTACGCGCCATCGAGGCTGATCAGGTTTTTCTTGCTCCCGATCTTTGCAACGGTCGCGAGATATGCGGTGGGCTGGGTGCTCACGAAATCAAGAGATATGTATATCCCTCTTGATACATTGATGTCCGATAAAGAACCAACGCCTTTGGGGATTTGAGTGACGTGGATGGGCGTTTCTGCCCGACAAGTCATGAGATCCGACGTCAATACGAATCCTCTGTCGGACACAATTACGGCCTTTCCGTCGGCGCTCTCTACTGAGGATGTCGGTGTGATGCCAAGGTTGCAACTCGAGCTTCTTCCATTTTTAGATGTGCTGATGTGGCTCCCGTTAATTGAATATTCGGTTTTTGCGCACGCGAGTGGTGCGTGGGTTGATGTGCAGAAAAGCATTGCGACTGGCAAGAGATAATTCCGGATAAGTATGTTTCTCGGGTGTATCTCCTTCTGGGTTTTCGTCATTTTTAAATAATGTGCCATTGATTTGTTGCGTGACCATTCGTGTTGATGGGGCGCTGCTTCGTTATTTGGCGGTGGCGGCGCACGCTATTTTATCGAGCTATAGGTGATGCAGGGTTGAATTTTTAGTCGGCGGTTGATGAGGCGTGTTCGCCTCCTGTTGATTTATTGCTTCTGTGTTTCTTTCTATTCTCAATGAGCCGGGCTTTAGGGTTTCTGCCTTGTAAGTTCCGTCGCAAGAGGCTATCGCGCCAAATGCATTCATGGTAAGCATTAGGATTGTTGGAGCGAAAGTAAGTTTTTTTATCATGTTGTTCGCCTGGTATCTCGAGTCTCTCCCCAGGGATCAGGTCGGGATTGATGGTCATAGGGGTTCACTATCGCGGATGACAGTGGTTCCGAAACACGAGCATGTACCTCAATAGGGGCGCTGGCAATCATGTATGACAAAAAACCAGGTCCTTGAATGGGCGACGTGCAATCCCGTTTCGTTTCCTCTTTCCTGGAGTTCGTTGGGCCGTTTCTCCGACCCGACCTCAATCACCAATCGACCGAATGACCTTCGCCGGATTACCGCCCACCAGCGTATTTGGCGGCACGTCCCGCGTGACCACGGCCCCTGCGCCGATCACCGCGTTTTCGCCCACCGTCACGCCACCGATGACCGTTGCGCCGGCACCGATCCACACGTTGCGCCCGATCGCGATCGGCTTCGCGACGACGGCGGCACGCCGCTTCGACGGTTCCAGCGGATGGCCGGACGTGATGAGGCTCACGTTCGGCCCGATCATCACGTCGTCGGCGATGTCGAGCCCGCCGAGATCGTAGAACGTGCAGTTCTGGTTGACGAACACGTTGCGGCCGACCGTGATGTCGGGCCCGCCGGTCGTATAGAACGGCGGAAGCAGCAGAAAGCTGTCGTCGACCGGCTTGCCGATCAGTTCGCCGAACAACGCGCGGACTTCGTCCGCATCGTCGAACGACAGGCGGTTGAGGCGGGCGGTGAGCGCCATCGCGCGTTTGACGTTCGCGAGCATCGTCGCCGATTCGGGCGTTCGTCGGGGAATGAGGAGGGTGCGGTCGTCATGCGGCATGCACGGGGATCCTGTCGGTCGGCATTCACTGTTCCGGGTTGACGCTGCATTGTCGCGCTGCGCCGCCCGCTTCTGGAAGGCCGGTAGCGGCGAGCCGGCAGCCGTCAACGAGCCCGTTTTTCGTACAGCGACCAGACGCGACAACCGGGGCCCGGAGCCTGGCTCCCGGTACGGCCCTGCGCGGATGAAGCCAGGCGACCCGCAGCACGCGCATCACCTTGCGTTGTCGCGTTCGAGCCGATGTTGCGGATGCTGACGGCGATCGCGGCGAAGGTGGGGGGGATTGACGCGCGGGTAACCTTACCCGTTGCCGGTGATTTCCGCTACCGTATCGCTTTCGATTTCACTTCGGGATTCCGACAAGAGAATCGCGTCATGAATGTGCGAGCTGGATCGGTGATGACCGTCGTTCGTCTGGCCGTTTTCCTGGCTGCCTGCGTGACGGGAGCCGGGTGCTCTCGCGAGACGGATCATGCGGATCCGCAAGCCGCTACGGCGGCCGATGAGGCCGGGATCGGGCTGAAGCTGAACGCGCTGAACTACACGGACGTGCCGATCGGTACCTTCTTTGTCGACGGCACCTGGGGCGGGAATGTGGCCGCCCGTATCGGCAGCGCCGGCGGCGGCATCACATGCTGTGTGTCCGTTCCGGAAAAATGGCGCCCGGGATTGACGGTCGATGTCGAATGGCGCAACGACGAGATGTTCAAGCGCGATCCGCATGCACTGGCTAGCCGGGTCGTGCCGATCGAGCCGTATGGTTCGTTCTCGGACGGCTATCTGTGGATCGTGTTTTTCCCGGGGGACAGGATCAAGGCATACGCGTCTCCGTGGCTGCCGGGCGCACCGGAATTTCCCGAGGGATTGCAGGTTCCGAGCAAGGCGTGTCCGGGCCACTTCACGGTATTGAACAGCAGCCGTGACTGCCCGACACCGGACAAGGGAATGGCGAGGGCGGCGAGATGAGTGTTCGTGTTGCGGCCGCCGGGCGGCCCGATGCCGGCGTAGCGATTCCCGGCGTGCAGGATGCGATGCCTCGCGGGCTTCATGACGACGACAAAAACATGCCCCGGCGCAGGAGCGGTGAAATGAAAGTGCAGGTCATCGGTCTGTTGCTATGTTCCATTCTTGTCGGCGCGAGCCATGCGCAGGCGCCGGTATCGGGAAACGTCATGAGCGCGGATGAAAGAGCCGCAGCCATTCGGAGCGCCTTCAGCCCGACCGCGCGTGTCGATGCATTCAAGTCGCACATCGATTTCGACCGGAAGTTCGCGACCGACGATGGCCGGAAGATCGTCGCGTTCGACTGGGGCAAGCTTGCGACCCAGCGCGTCCCGGGTTTGAATGCGCTGAAGATCGAGCATTTCGAACAGCCTGTCGACGAAACCGGGCCGCTCAAGGATTTCCGGATGTTTGTCTTCAACGGCCGGTTCAACGGAGCACGCGTGTCGATCACGGTTGCGCAGGCCAAGGATCGCTTCGAGGCGGCGGATTATTTTCTCGACGAGACAACTTTGCCGACGATCTCGTACGTGCCGTTCGAGACGAATCCCGATCCGCTCGGAAGCGTGTCGGTCCAGAGCGCGATCCCCGGTCCCGGGCTCGGACTCGTGTGGATCTACAAGAACCTGTGCCTGGTCGTGTCAGGGGCGCCAGCCGGCGCGGTCCGGGATCTGAGTCGACGCCTGCAGACGCTGGCGGAAGCCCACACGGTCGATTCGATGTGATGGCGGGCGATCGCTCGCCTCCCGGGGATCGTCGGCCTCCACGTCGAGCGACGCTCAACGTCGCGCGCATCCATCGCGCCACCTGACACGCACCACCCATCGCCACGCACGACAATCGGACTTGTGCGGATTGACGAACCGCGCACTTTGTTCGAAACGAACGCCGTCGCGGCTCCGCGCGTGATGCGCCGCCCCGTATTCGGGTTTCGATTCGTATGTTCGAACAGGCCGCTTGGACTATAAATGGATGCGTGTACCGGGGTTTGTCGGGCGCCTGCGCGTCTCGCGCATGTCGGCGCCGTGACTCCCGGGGGAGGTGCACCGTGGTTCGCCAGACGCTTGCTCGCGCCGTGCTTCGCACCGCGTTGATCGGGGGCGTGTTTGCCGGTTGTTTGCTGCCCCCGCCGGCCGTCCTCGCCGGAACGGTCTCGCCGCCTGTCACGCCACACCCGATGAAGCAGCGTCCGGCTGCTGCGCCTTACGCGATGCCGGTCGATTTTCCGGCGATCGTCGACCGCTACGGCCCGGCGGTCGTGACCATCATGACCGCCGCACCCGACCAGCAGGCCGGCGGCCCGTCCTTCGCAATCCTCGATCCCGACGATCCACTCGCCGCGTTTTTCCGGCACGACGCGCCGCCGCCCGCGCAAGGCCCGCAGGCACCGGCACAGGCGCCTGCACCCGACACGTCGCCGCGCGCGGTATCGGGCAGCGGCTCGGGTTTCATCGTCAGCGCCGACGGCCTGATCCTCACGTCGGCGCACGTGGTCGACGATGCGACCGACGTGACGGTACGGCTCACCGACCGCCGCGAATTCAAGGCGACGGTGCTCGCCGTCGATCCGCAAAGCGACGTCGCCGTGCTGCGCGTCAACGCGACGAAGCTGCCGTTCGTCCGTGTCGGCGATTCGTCGAAGGTACGCGCGGGCGAGCCGGTGATGACGATCGGCGCGCCGGACGGATCGGGCAACACGGTCACGGCCGGCATCGTCAGCGCCACGTCGCACCGGATGCCGGACGGCAGCGCGTTTCCGTTCTTCGAAACCGACATCGCGCCGAACCCCGACAACTCGGGCGGCCCCGTATTCAATCGCGCGGGCGACGTGATCGGCATCGCGGTGCAGGTCTATACGGGCGCGGACCGCTACGCGAGCACGACGTTCGCGATCCCGATCGCGTTTGCCGCCAAGGTGCGTGCGCAACTGCAGAAGCAGATGCAGGCGCAACAGCCCCAGGCGCCGGACGCGTCGTCCGGCAACGCGCTCGGCGTCGACGTGCAGGATGTCGGGATCGGGCTGGCCGCGGCGTTCGGGCTGCCGCGTCCGGCGGGTGCGCTCGTCAACGGCGTCGCGCCCGGCTCGCCGGCCGCCGCGGCCGGCGTGAAGCCCGGCGACGTGATCGTGAAGCTGGGCGACAAGA
>NZ_JAAGPM010000244.1:0-6518 GCF_017104865.1 Burkholderia sp. Ac-20349 | reverse complement strand
ACGCCGCCGCCCGATCTCGACACACGGAGCTACACTCTTTCCCACCACGACGCTCTTCAGATCTCGCGGTGCGCCACGGGCCGAACTCGCCGCCGCGCTCGTCGACCTGCAGGTCGAGGCGATCGGCGCCGACGCGGCGCTGTGGGGCGCGCTCTTCGCGCTGGAGCGGCAGGTGTCGCCGCTCACCGCCTACCGCCGGCATTACGACGCGTATGTCGCACTGTGGCGCGACGCGCTCGCGCACGCGGCCGATCCGCCGCCCGCCGCAAGGCTCGACGGGCTCGCGCGGATGGCGCACACGATCTGCTACGGCGGGCTCTCGCAGGCGTTGCTGACGCTCGGGCCCGCGTTCGACCTCGCCACGCTGCGCGACGAACTGCGGGCGGTGCTGCTCGCCTATCTGGCGGCGGCCGGCCAGTAACATCCCCTAGGGCCTGTTCACGCTAATAACGGGCTTGCGCTGGCCACCAGAAGGGCCGAGCGCAAGGATTGCGACGAAGCGAATACTCGACGTATTCGCGAGGAGCGTGACGCGGCGATCGGCCCTTCTGGTGGCCAGCCCCACGAATGAATTTTCCCGAACAGGGGAACGTGCCTTGCCGGCCGTATTGCGGCGTCGATCGTCGCTTGTTTGGCTCGGCCAAACGGCGCTCCTCACTCCTTGCACTACGACCGGCAAGGCACGTTCGCAAGCCCGTTATTAGCGTGAACAGGCCCTAGGGGAAATGCCTGATTCGCATGCCAGCCTGGCAGGTGAGCCTTGCCGCTACATGCTCTTCTTCGCGAGCCATGAGAAAAATGCATGGCCGCCATGACGAACTTTCGATTGTCCGTCGATATTGGCTCGGGCTAAATCATGCGGCAGATGCAGGCCGCGCGCGCCGCGCGGGGCCGCCCGAAGGACATCAGAAGGAGGAGTCATGCGAAGCGCCACTGCGCCCCGTTCGAAACTGCCCGACGTCGGGACGACGATCTTCACGGTGATCGGCCAACTGGCTGCTCGGCACGATGCGTTGAACCTGTCGCAGGGCGCGCCGAATTTCGCGCCCGATCCGGCGCTCGTCGAAGGCGTCGCGCGTGCGATGCGCGACGGGCACAACCAGTACGCGCCGATGGCCGGCGTGATGGCGCTGCGCGAGCGGCTCGCCGAAAAGACCGAGGCGCTGTACGGCGCGCGCTACGACCCGGCCACCGAGATCACGGTGATCGCGAGCGCGAGCGAAGGGCTCTACGCGGCGATCAGCGCGCTCGTGCATCCGGGCGACGAGGTGATCTATTTCGAGCCGTCGTTCGACAGCTATGCGCCGATCGTGCGGCTGCAGGGCGCGACGCCGGTGGCGATCAAGCTGTCGCCCGAACATTTCCGCGTGAACTGGGACGAGGTGGCCGCGGCGATCAACCCGCGCACGCGGATGATCATCGTGAACACGCCGCACAACCCGACCGCGACCGTGTTTTCCGCCGACGATCTCGAACGGCTCGCGCAGCTCACGCGCGACACGGGGATCGTGGTGCTGTCCGACGAGGTCTACGAGCATGTCGTGTTCGACGGCGCGCAACACCAGAGCGTGGCGCGCCATCGCGAGCTGGCCGAGCGCAGCGTGATCGTGTCGTCGTTCGGCAAGTCGTTCCACGTGACGGGCTGGCGGGTCGGCCATTGCGTCGCGCCGGCCGAGTTGATGGACGAGATCCGCAAGGTGCACCAGTTCATGGTGTTCGCGGCCGACACGCCGATGCAGGTCGCGTTCGCGGAAATCCTCGCGCGGCCGGACAGCTATCTCGGCCTGTCGGCGTTCTACCAGGCCAAGCGCGACCTGCTCGCGCGCGAGCTGGCCGATTCGCGTTTCGAGCTGCTGCCGAGCGAAGGCTCGTTCTTCATGCTCGCGCGCTTCCGGCACTTCTCGGATGAAAGCGACAGCGATTTCGTGCTGCGCCTGATTCGCGATGCGCGTGTCGCGACGATTCCGCTGTCGGCGTTCTATACCGACGGCACCGATGCCGGTGTGATCCGGCTCAGTTTTTCGAAAGACGACGCGACGCTGGTCGAAGGCGCGCGGCGGCTGCGTTCGCTGTAAGGCCCGTACGGGAACCGGCGACGGGCACCCGGCGACGGGAGCGTCGCACCGACCAGACACAGGAGATCACGATGAAGCACACGGCCACCCTGAAACTCGCATTCGCACTGGCGTGCGCCCTCGGCTCGGGCGCGGCGCTCGCCGACGCGCAGACGCTGCGCTTCGGCCTCGAGGCGCAATATCCGCCGTTCGAATCGAAAGCGCCGAGCGGCGACCTGCAGGGCTTCGACATCGATGTCGGCAATGCCGTCTGCCAGACGGCGAAGCTGTCGTGCAAATGGGTCGAGACGTCGTTCGACGGCCTGATTCCCGCGCTGAAGGGGCGCAAGTTCGACGCGATCAATTCGGCGATGAACGCGACCGAGCAGCGCCGCCAGGCAATCGATTTCACGACGATCATCTATCGCGTGCCGACGCAACTGATCGCGCGCACCGGCAGCGGCCTGCTGCCGACGCCGGAATCGCTGAAGGGCAAGCGCGTCGGCGTGCTGCAGGCATCGATCCAGGAAACCTTCGCGAAGGCGCACTGGGAGCCGGCCGGTGTCGCGATCGTCGCGTACCAGGACCAGAACCAGGCGTATGCGGATCTCGTGTCGGGCCGCCTCGACGCGACGCTCGTGCTCGCACCGTCCGGCCAGCGCGGCTTCCTGTCGCGGCCGGACGGCAAGGGTTTCTCGTTCGTCGGCCAGCCGGTGCACGACGACAAGATCCTCGGCAGCGGCATCGCATTCGGGCTGCGTAAAGGCGACAGCGCGCTGAAGGCGAAGCTCGATGCAGCGATCGACAAGCTGAAGGCGGACGGCACGGTGAAGTCGCTCGGCCTGAAGTATTTCGGCGATATCGACATCTCGGCGAAGTAAGCGGGGCCGCGCGATGCAGAACCGGAATACGGCCGCCGCGAGTGGCGAACAGGGCGGCGCATCGCTGTCGGGTGACGCACTCGAAGTCGAAGCCGTGCTCGTCGCCGAACTGGGCGATGCACTCGTCACGCGCGCGGCCGACATCGATCCGCGCTACTTCACCGCGTACAACGAGCCGGCCGGCGTGCGGCCGCGCGCGCTGGTGCGCCCGCGCAGCGTCGACGACGTGTCGCGCACACTCGCGCTGTGCGCGCGGCTCGGCCAGCCGGTCGTGCCGCAGGGCGGTTTGACGGGGCTCGCGCGTGGTGCGGTCGCGCTCGGCGGCGAGGTGGTGCTGTCGATGGAACGCTTCGCGGGTATCGAAGCGCTGGACGCGGCGGCCGGCACGATGACGGTACGCGCGGGAACGCCGCTGCAGACGGTGCAGGAAGCCGCGGAAGCGGCCGGTTTCACGTTCGGCGTCGATCTCGGTGCACGCGGCTCATGCCAGATCGGCGGCATGCTGGCGACCAACGCGGGCGGCACGCGCGCGATCCGCTACGGGATGATGCGCGAGCAGGTGCTCGGGCTCGAGGCCGTGCTCGCGGACGGCACGGTCGTGTCGTCGATGAACCGGATGCTGAAGAACAACGCGGGCTACGACCTGAAGCAGCTGTTCATCGGCAGCGAAGGGACGCTCGGCGTCGTCACGCGCGCCGTGCTGCGGCTGCATCCGTTGCTGGCCGCGCCGGCCACGGCGCTGTGCCGCGTGCGCGACTACGACGCGGTGGTCGCGCTGTGGAACCGCGTGCGCATGCTGCCGGAGGTCGTCAGCTTCGAGGCGATGTGGCCGGCGTTTTACGACTACGTTGCACGACATACGCCGGGTGTTTCGGCGCCGTTTGTCGGCGACGATGGCTTCGCGATCCTGATCGAATGCGCGACGAGCGCACCGGACGGCGACGCGCATCATGCGCTGGAAACCGGCCTCGCGGCGGGGTTCGACGCAGGGCTCGTGGAGGATGCGGTGCTCGCGACGTCGGAGCGGCAGGCGCGCGACCTGTGGACGTTGCGCGAAGGCCTCGCGATCGATGCGCTGCCGCATCTCGTCAACTTCGACGTGAGCCTGCCGACCAGCGAGCTCGGCGCGTTCGCCGAGCGCTGCGAGGCGGCGTTGCGGGCGCGCTGGCCGGACGTCACGTGTCTGTTCTTCGGCCATGTCGGCGACGGCAACGTGCATATCGGCGTGTCGCTGGCCGGGATGACCGACGCGGACCTCGACGCGCTCGATCACTGCGTGTACGCGGTGGTGCGGGACATGGGTGGCTCGGTGTCGGCCGAGCACGGGATCGGCGTGCTCAAGCGTCCTTATCTCGCGCACACGCGCAGCGACGCGGAAATCGGGCTGATGCGACGCCTGAAGGCAGCGCTGGATCCGCTCGGCATCCTGAATCCCGGCAAGGTGCTTTAACGGGGCCGATCCCCCTGGTTCGTGCGGATCGGCCTGCGCGACCCGTCAACCATTCACCCAGCGCAGCGCGCCGATCTTCAGGTGTTCGACGACGCTGCGTGCCCATTCGAGTTCGGCATTGAGCAGCACGAGCGCGTGCTCGTTCTGCAGCAGGAACAGGCGCGGCACCTGATCGGCCTGCGCGGTGGCGCGCAGCGTTTCGAGGCGCTCGCGCTCGGCGTCGAGCCGGGTGATCCGAAGCTCGAGCTGATGGCGTGCATCTTCCGCGTCGAGCAGCGGCAGGAACGCGAGACCGGCGCCGAATGCCGGGAATTCACGCGCGGGCTCCGCGAGCAGCGCATGCAGCCACGCCTGCCCGGCCGTGTGCCCGGCTTCGGTCAGCGCATACAGCGTGCGCTCCGGAAACGCACCGTCGCGCTCGGTGTCGTGCACGGCGATCATCCCGTCGCGCAGCAGCCGGTCGATCGTCTGATAGAGGCTCGTGCGCTGCCGCACGTTGACGACTTCGTCGTACCCGCGAGCCTTCAGTTGCTGCAGCATCCCGTACGGATGCATCGGCGTTTCGGTGAGCGTCGCGAGGACGGCCAGCGCGAGCGGGGACGGACGGCTAGTGGACATGAATAGTTATGACATATCTAGTAAGAATATAACTATTCTCAGACAAACTATCATATTCCACAAGGGTTTCAGCCGAGGTGCGAGCGCTTCGCAGCCGGGGCGACGGTTTCCATCGTCGCGAGACCATGCACGATGCCGCAATCCTCGACCGAATGCTCGCCGACGCACTGGCGGCGCAATTCGGTGAGCTGGTCGCGTAGATGCGTGAGTTCCGCGAGGCGCGCATCGACGTGCCCGATGTGTTCGTCGAGCAGCGAATTGATCGAGTCGCACGGATCGGCCGGCGTGTCGGTGAGCTGCAGCAGCGCACGGATTTCGTCGTGCGCCATGTCGAGCGCGCGGCAGTTGCGGATGAAGCGCAGCCGCTCGACGTGCACGTCGGTGTAGTTGCGGTAGTTCGAGTCGGTGCGCTCCGCATCCGGCATCAGACCCTCTTTCTCGTAGAAACGGATCGTCTCGGGTGTGCAGCGGGCCGCTTTGGCCAGTTCGCCGATCTTCATGCCTTTCTCCCGTGTAAGGGTTGACCTTGTAGTGGCTTCAGGGTGTTAACTCTACACCGTTAGCCATTGAGGAGGTTGTCATGACCGACGCCCAGCGTACCCACGACCCACGACACCGTCATGCCGGCGGCGCCGCTCCGTGCTGCGCCGACGCGCACGATACGGATACGGCCACCGTCGCCGATGCGGCGCCGGCGGCCGGCGAGCACGCGCACGGCGAGGTCGCCGCAGCGCGCGGCGCGCAGTCGCGTGTCCATAGCCACGACCACGACCACGACCACGATCATGAACATGATCACGGGCACGTGGGGCGTGACGATGGTCATGTCCACGGCGCCGGTTGCAGCCACGGCAGCGGTAAGGACCACGACCACGATCATGGTCATGACCATGCGCACGATCATGAACATGATCACGGGCACGTGGGGCGTGACGATGGTCACGTCCACGGCGCCGGTTGCAGCCACGGCAGCGGTAAGGAACACGACCACAACCATGGTCATGACCATGCGCGCGAGCATGAGCATGAGCATGAGCACGGCGACGGCCATGTCCATGGCGCCGCCTGCGCACACGGCAGCGCCACGCACGACCATGCCGGTCACGACCACGACCACGACCACGACCACGACCACGACCACGACCACGACCACGACCACGACCACGACCACGACCACGACCACGCGGCCGGCGACTGCTGCGCGCCTGCCGCGCTGACGCTCGCGCCGCTGCCGGTCGCGCAGGCGACCGCGTCGGGCCACGTGCGCTCCGCGTTCCGGATCATGCAGATGGACTGCCCGACCGAGGAAACGCTGATCCGCAAGAAGCTCGGCGGGATGAGCGAAGTGTCGGCGCTCGAATTCAACCTGATGCAGCGGATGCTGACCGTCGAGCACGTGCCGAATGCCCAGCCGGCGATCGAAAGTGCGATCCGCTCGCTCGGCATGACGCCCGAGGCCGCAGCGCCCGGCGCGCCGGCCGCGCGCGTCGCCGACGCCCCCGCGAAGCCGTGGTG
>NZ_JAAGPM010000243.1:0-6470 GCF_017104865.1 Burkholderia sp. Ac-20349 | reverse complement strand
GCCTGCCCGAGGGCCACCGGACCGTTCGCGAGTGCGCCCGTCACCGAACCGAGCGCCCCGGTCAGTGCACCGGCCGGGTTGCTGCCGCCGGTCAGGCCGTTCACGAGGTTCGTGATCGGTGCGATCGGGTTGTTGCCCGCCGCGCCCGACAGCGTACCGACGACCTGGTTCACGACGCCTTGCACCGGCGCCAGCGGGTTCGATCCGCCGAGGTTGCCGAGCGTGCCGACAACCTGGTTCACGACGCCCTGCACCGGCGCCAGCGGGTTCGTGCCGCCGACGTTGCCGAGCGTACCGACAACCTGGTTCACGACACCCTGCACCGGCGCCAGCGGGTTCGACCCGCCGACGTTGCCGAGCGCGCCCACGACGGAGCCGACCGCGTTACCCAGTGCGTTCGTGGCCGTGCCGACCGCATTGCTGTTGCCGAGCGCGCCGACGACCTGGTTCACGACGCCCTGCACCGGCGCCAGCGGGTTCGACCCGCCGAGGTTGCCGAGCGCGCCCGTCACCGAGCCGAGTGCGCCGGTCAGCGCACCGGCCGGGTTGCCGCCCGTCGGCAGCGCGTTCTGCAGGCCGTTGACGAGGTTCGTGATCGGCGTGATCGGGCTACCGCCACCTGCGCCGGACAGCGTGCCGACGACCTGGTTGACGACGCCTTGCACCGGCGCCAGCGGGCTCGACCCGCCGAGCGTGCCCGCGAGTTGCGTGACGACACCCTGCACCGGCGCCAGCGGGCTCCCTGCCCCGCCGACGTTGCCGAGCGTGCCCGTGATCGTGTTGACCGCGTTGCTCAGCGAGCCGGCCGGGTTGCCGCTGCCGAGCGTACCCGTGACCTGGTCGACGACGCTCTGGATCGGCGCCAGCGGGTTCGCGCCGCCGCCGATGCCGCCCAGTGCGCCCGTGACCTGGTTCACCGCGCCTTGTACCGGCGCCAGCGGGCTCGAACCGCCACCGATGCCGCCCAGTGCGCCCGTCACCGTGCCGAGTGCGCCGGTCAGTGCGCCTGCCGGGTTGCCGCTACCGAGCGCGCCCGTCACCTGGTTCACCACACCTTGTACCGGTGCCAGCGGGCTCGAACCGCCGCCGATGCCGCCCAGTGCGCCCGTTGCGGTACCGAGTGCGTTGCTCAACGTCCCGGTCGCCGTGGTCAGTGCGCCCGTCAGCGCACCCGCCGGATTGCCGCCGCTCAAAGCGCCCGTCACCTGATTGACGACGCCCTGGACCGGCGCCAGCGGATTCGCGCCGCCGCCGATAGCGCCCAATGCGCCCAGCGCCCCCGTCACGTTACCGATCGCACCGGTCACCGTGCCTGCCGGATTGCCGGCACCGAGCTCACCCGCCACCGTACCGAGTGCACCCGTCAATGCGGTAGCCGGGTTGCCGCTATTGAGCGCCGTCGTTACTTGGTTGACGACGCCTTGAACCGCGCCCAGCGGGTACGAACTGCCACCGACATTACCCAGTGCACCGGTCACCGTGCCGAGTGCCCCCGTCAATGCGCCTGCCGGGTTGCCGCCACCGAGCGCCCCCGTTACTTGATTGACGACACCTTGCACCGGCGCCAGCGGGTTCGACCCGCCACCGACATTACCCAGCGCACCGGTCACCGTACCGAGCGCACCCGTCAACGCGCCTGCCGGGTTGCCGCCACCAAGCGCACCCGTTACTTGATTGACGACACCTTGAACCGGCGCCAGCGGGTTCGCGCCGCCACCGACATTGCCCAATGCACCGGTCACCGTACCGAGTGCACCCGTCAACGCACCAGCCGGATTGCCGCCACCGAGCGCACCCGTCACTTGATTGACGACACCTTGAACCGGCGCCAGCGGATTCGACCCGCCGCCGACATTACCCAGTGCACCTGTCACCGTACCGAGTGCACCCGTCAACGCACCAGCCGGGTTGCCGCCACCGAGCGCCCCCGTCACTTGATTGACGACACCTTGCACCGGCGCCAGCGGGTTCGACCCGCCGCCGACATTACCCAGTGCCCCCGTTGCCGTGCCAACCGCGTTGCTCAGCGTCCCCGTCGCCGTATTCAGCGCACCGATCAGCGCGCCGGCGGGGTTGCCGCCGCTCAGTGCCCCCGTCACCTGATTCACCACGCCTTGTACCGGCGCCAGCGGCTGCACCGTGCCGCCGCCACCGCCGAGTGCCCCCGTCACCGCCCCCACGGCGCCCGATAGTGCCTGGCCGGGATCGCCAAGCGACGTCTGGATCGCGCCTGCCCCACCTGCCGCCAAGGTGACCGAGCCGAGCGGCGACGTACCCGTCGCGACCAGCCCGACCGACACGCCGTTCGTCTGCGGGTTGACGATCACTTGCGGAATCGGCAGCGCATCAAGGGCCCCCGCCATCGCGGAACCCGAAGCCAGCACCCCGAACACCGTCGCGACCGACAGCGCCACACCCGTCAATTTAAGATTTTGTCCCATCTTTATTTTCCCCATCTCGGTTGGCACTACGTTGATAAAGCATGGGGACGGATTGCACGAAGCGTGCCAATTCAAAAAAATTAATTCATTCGTCTGCCTATTGCGTGGCAATAACGTTTTTTTAATGGATTTCCGACGAAAAGTACGGGATGTGGAGCCCGAATCATCGGACGAAAAAGGTCGACGGAACGCGGATGTAACGTAACGTTTGCGAGCCCCGTAGTAACGTGTTCCGGTACATCGTGCAGGACACCGGAACGGCCGTTCCAGACGGTGCCGCACCTCGTCAGGGCCGGCTGCCCATTGCGTATTTCAGCGAAATGAAAATGTATTGCCTAATCGCGAATTTGCTTATTTTATTTATCGCGCTATTTCTTTCTTGACGATTACGCAGATCATTTCCGATTGCGTAGCCGCCATTAATACGGATAGCAGAATGAAAAACTGTGACAGCCGCAACGCGCCACCGGAGCGCGATGCGGGGCGCGACGATGGCCGGAGCGGCATCGTCGCGCCCCGCGCGTTCAGCCGAAGCGCGCGGGCCGGTACGGATGGGGATCGATATAGGTCGGCGCGCCGGTCATCATTTCGGCGAGCAGGCGCCCGCTCGCGGGGCCGAGCGTGAGCCCGTGGTGACAATGGCCGAACGCGAACCACAGGTGGCGATGGCGCGGTGCGGGCCCGATCACCGGGCGCATGTCGGGCGTGCACGGCCGCATCCCGAGCCACGGCTCGGGATCGAGCCGCTCGCCGATGCCGAACGCGTCGCGCGCCAGCGGTTCGGCGCGCGCGAGCTGCACACCGGTCGGCGGCGCACCGCGCAGCGCGATCTCGACGCCGGTCGTGAGCCGCAGGCGGCCGCCTTCCATCGGCGCGACGACGAAACCTTCCTCGGTATCGCACACGGGCACGTTCAACGGCGCGCGCGTCGGCCGGTAGTGCATGTGGTAGCCGCGCTTCGCCCGCAGCGGAATCCGGTAGCCGAGCGGCTCAAAGACGTGATCGGACCACGGCCCGAGCGCCACCACGGCCGAGCGCGCCGAGATCGGCCCGTGTTCGGTACCGACCTGCCAGCCGTCCCTCACCTGCGCGAGCGTCTTGGCGTCGCCGCGCACGAACGTGCCGCCGTCGCGCTCGAACAGCCGCGCGTAGGCCTTGGTCAGCCCGCCCGGGCTCGACACGGTCTTCGGGTCCTGCCAGTGGAATGCGCCGCAGAATGCGTCGCTGATACCGGGCTCGCTCGCACGCAGCGCACGCGCATCGAGCACGGTCATCCGCAGCCCGTGCGCGTCGGCCACGCGCTGCTGCGCACGGGTTTCCGCATCGAACAGCGCAGGCGAACGGAACGCCTCGATCCACCCGCCGTCGTGCACGAGCGGCTGCGCATCGGTGCGCGCGAGCAGCGCGTCGTGCTCGACGACGCTCGCCGCGACGAGCGGCAGCAGGTCGCGCGCGGCGGCCGCGAGCCGCTGCGGCGACGATTCGCGCCAGAAGCGCGCGAGCCAGCCCGCATAGGCGGGCAGCGCGCGGTAGTCCCAGTAGAGATCGACCGAGCGGTTGCGCGCATAGCGCAGCAGCGTGCCGAGCCGGCGCGGAAACGCGTACGGCACGACCGACGAGCGCTCGATCAGCCCCGCATTGCCGTGGCTCGTTTCCTCGCCGGGCGCACGCCGGTCGACGAGTGCGACGCGCAGCCCGCGATCCTGCAGATGCAGCGCCGACGACACGCCGACGATGCCGGCCCCCAGAACGATGACGTCGAAATCCATGGTTCCCCGTACTGCGTCGAGATTCGAAGCGACGCGCGCCGGCGCGGCGGCCGGCGCGCGGCGGTGGTTACTTCGCGACGATGTCGCGCTTGAAGTACTTCTGCGACAGCGCGCTGAGCGTGCCGTCCTTCTTCAGCGCATCGAGCGCGCCGACGATCTTCGCCTGCAGCGCCTTGTCGTTCTTGCGCATCCCGAAGCCCGTGCCTTCGCCGAGCGTCGCCGGATCCTTCAGCGGTTCGCCGACGATCTGGTAGTCGCGGCCGGCCGGCTTGTCGAGGAAACCGTCCTGCGCGGTCTGGGCTTCCTGCACGGCCGCGTCGAGACGACCTGCAACGAGATCGGCGTAGATCTGGTCCTGATCCTGGTACGACACGACGGCCACCCCGGCATTGGCCCAGTGCGCCTTCAGGAAATCCTCCTGCGACGAGCCCTGCAGCACGCCGACGTGCTTGCCGCGCAGGCTCGCGACGTCGGGCCGCAGCGGCGAGCCGTGCCTGGCGATCATCACGATCGGCACCACGTAGATCGCCGGCGTGAAGTCGATGCTCTGCCGGCGCTTCGACGTGATGTTCATCGCCGAGTTGATCGCGTCGAACTTGCGCGCCTGCAGTGCCGGGATCAGGCCGTCGAACGAATTCTCGACCCAGACGCATTTCATGTTCAGCTTCGCGCACACCGCATTGCCGATGTCGACGTCGAAACCCTGCAGCTGGCCGGCCGGCGTCTTGCTCTCGAACGGCGGATAGGCGGCTTCGATCCCGAAGCGCAACGTGGTCTGATCCGCGTGGGCCGTGACGGCCGCGCAGGCAAGCGCCGCAGCGGCGCAGAGGGAGAGCTTCCAGTTCATGACGGTCCTTCCGTTCTGGATTGAGGCGATGAGGATCGGTCGCACGACGGCCTCGGCCGGGCGCCGGATCGGCATTCGAAGCAGGCGGCCGCCATGCGGCGACGCGTCGTATCCTGCACGCGAAATATAGACTCAAAGTCTACTATAGACTATAGGGGATACGAGAATCGTGCCCCGATACACCGCCTCGAAATGCCGCCGACCACCCGGAATGCATTTGATTTATTGATGCTTTTTCAGCACCACGCGGCGAAATGGAGTCTCGAAAAGAAAAATTCTCCCGACTTCGTTTGTCTATATTAGACTTTTCGTCCATCACGAACACTGCCGGACACCGTCGAACGAGACAGTCCTGTCCGGCCCCGACCGGAGATGTCCCCATGACGCAAACCGCCCCGACCCTGCCGCTGACCGTCGACGAAGCCGCGGTGCGCGCGGCCCTGCCGTCGCTCGACGTGCTCGGCACGCTGCGCAGCATGTTCGCGTCGCTCGCCGCGGCGCGCGCGGTGCAGCCGCCGCAAACGCTCACGCTGTTTCCCGACCAGGCCGGCGACTTCATCACGTATCTCGGCGCGCTCGCCGACGCGCAGGTGTTCGGCGCGAAGCTGTCGCCGTATGTCGTGACGGGCGGCAAGCCGATCGTCACCGCGTGGACCGCGCTGATGTCGATGCGCACGGGCCAGCCGCTGATGTGGTGCGACGCGGGCCTGCTGACCGTCGAGCGCACCGCCGGCACGACCGCGCTCGCGGTCGACTGCCTCGCGCCGCCCAATGCGCGCCATCTCGCGATCGTCGGCGCAGGCGCGGTCGGCCTCGCGCATCTGCGGCACACGGCGGGATTGCGCGACTGGGAAACGATCCGCGTGTACTCGCCCGCGCTCGCTGGCGACGCGGCGCAGCAGACGACGCTCGCGCAGCTCGATCCGCGCGCCCGCGCCGCCACGAGCGTCGAAGCCTGCGTACGAGACGCAGACGTCGTGATGCTGTGCACGTCGTCGGGCACGCCCGTGCTCGGCGACGGGATGCTCACGCGCCCCGCGCTCGTCACGTCGATCAGCACGAACGTCGCGCGCGCACACGAGATCCCGCCCGCGTGGCTGCCCGACATGGACGTGTACTGCGACTACCGGCTCACGACGCCCGCGAGCGCCGGCGAGATGCAGATCGCGACGGCGGAACACGGCTGGGACGCCGCGCGGATCGTCGGCGACCTGCCCGCGCTCGTCGCCGGCGCCTGCCCGGCACCGTCGTACGCCCGTCATGCCTTCTTCCGCTCGATCGGCCTCGGGCTCGAGGACATCGCGATCGCACACGCGCTGTACACGCACCAGACGCGCGCATGAGCGGCACGCGCGCGCGGGGCCGATACAATGGCGCAACCGCCGCGGCGGCCGCGCGCGGGCGCACGGGCAT
>NZ_JAAGPM010000242.1:0-6662 GCF_017104865.1 Burkholderia sp. Ac-20349 | reverse complement strand
CACCGGCGGTCTAGCCCGGCGGCTCCACCGCGACGACCGCGCTGGCCGGCTGCGAATTGACGGCCGCCCGCACCGTGACCTTGCCGCCGAGCGTAACGCCGGCCGGCAGTGGCACGCTCCATTGGCCCGTGCGGCCCGCGAGCGCGTAGCCGAGCAGCCCGTGCGTGAGCGGGTACGCGTGGCCGTCGCCGGTCACGAGCTCGACCGATGCCAGCTGCGCGCGGCGCGCGCCGCCGTTGCGCACCCGCAGCACCCAGCCGCCGTTGTTGCGCAGCAGCGCCCAGTCGAGCTGCGGCGCGCCGTTGGTCGCGGGCTCGACGAACACCGGAATCGAATAGCGCAACCGGATCGACACGCCGTTGGTCGGCGCCTCGCCCGGCTGCGGCAGTTCGTCGATCAGCAGCCGGTAGCTCTGCTCGATGCCGGAGGGGGCGGGCGACGCGCGCACGACCCGGATCAACTGCTCGGATTGCGTACCGACCTCGATCAGCGGCGGGCTCGCGACCAGATCCTGCGTGGGCGTCAGCGTGTCCTGGCCGTCGGCCTGGTCCCAGCGGAAGACGCGCACCTGCCCGTACACGGGGCGCTCGCCCGGATTGCGCAGCGTGATGCCGGTGGCCGTGTCGTCGGTGCCGAATTCGATCGTGACGGGGGAAATCTGCAGCGACGCGGCGTGCGCGGTGCCGGCCGCGCACAGCAGCGCGGCGAGCGTTCGACGTAATGCGGTCATGCGTGGCGGTGCCGGTCAGAAGTAGACGGTTGCGGTGACGGTCGTCTGATAGGTGTCCGGCTTCGGCGTCGCCTGCGCGGGCACCTGGCCGTAGACGGTCAACGCCTGCGCGGCGCCGGTGCCGGTGCCGGCCACGGTGTTCGTGCCTTGCGTGTTGCCCCAGATCGTCGTGCGCCCGGCGTCCTGGTAGAGCTGGAAGCCGACGGTCGTCGTCGTGTTGCCGGTCGACGTGCCGGCCATCAGGCGGCTCGCGACGCTCGACCCCGTGACCGAGCCCGCGTCGAGGCCGACGTTGTACGGCGTCGTGTTGGTACAGGTGACGTTCACCGTCGTCTGCTGGTTGATCGCGGTAGCCAGCACCCCGTTGGTCCCGAAGGCCAGCGGGTTCGCGGCGATCGTGCAGTTCGGCTGCAGCGTCAGCGTGACGTTGAAGGTGGCGGTCGCCGTGCCGTTCGAATAGGTGGCGGCGTCGGCGGCAGGTGTCGACAGGCCGATTGACAGCGCGAGCGACAATGTCGTGGAAGCGATGGCGACTTTCACTCTGATTCCTCATCGAGCGGTTTTTCATTGGATTTATGCCGCGCTTCGCATGCCGCGGCATTGCGAATGCTGATACGAATTGCCGAGTCTTTCAATCTTGATCGCGCGGCTGTTTCATTTTGTTACAGTCAAATCGGGAATCGATTGAATAAGGCCGGAAAACATTACGGTATTGGATTTTTTCGCTTATGCGGCGGATGAAATATTTTCCTGTGATGCGGAAATTAATTCGTGGTTTTTGCGGGGTGCGATACGATTTTTCCGATTGGCGTCGTGAGTTGAATTGACGCTTGTGCAATTGAATGATTGGGGTATCCGGTGAAATGTAATGCGGCGGAGATGAATCATTCTGTCGGATTGAATCGTTTTCACTCATCCATTAATGAATTGAATTTTTATCGCGGCGGAATGCGCCGATATTCAGGTTTCTTCCGGTCGAGGTTGAAGAATCGGCGAAACGGAATTGACGGTTGAAAACGAAGACGGCCGCATCGCGCGGCCGTCAGCGTGTTTGCCGCGAGGGGCGGCAGGTCGTCGCGCATCGCCTGCGCGCGACGACCCGAGATTATGAATTCGCGGCGGCCGGTGCGCGGCGCTGCTGTGCGATCTGCAGCACGACGAGCGCGAGTCCGGCCGCAGCGATCAGCCCGCCGACGAGCGGCACGGCCGCGTATCCGAAGCCGGCCGAGATCGCCGCGCCGCCGGCGGCCGCGCCGAGCGCGTTGCCGAGGTTGAACGCGCCGATGTTGACGGCCGACGCGAGGCCCGGCGCTTCGTGGGCCGCCCGCATCACGCGCATCTGCAGCGGCGGCACGACCGCGAACGTCGCGATACCCCACACGAGCAGCGTGACGGCGGCGCCGGCATGCGTGCTGGCGAGCAGAGGGAACGCGGCCATCGTGGCGATCAGCAGCAGCAGGAAGCCGATCAGCGTGCCGTCGAGCGCGCGGTCGGCGAGGCGCCCGCCCGCGATGTTGCCGATCGAGAAGCCGACGCCGATCAGCACCAGCATCGCGGTCACGAAGCCGGGCGTCGCGCCGGTCAGGTGTTCGAGCGTCGGCGTGACATACGTGTAGAGCGTGAACATCGCGCCGGCGCCGAGCACGGTCGTCCCGAGCGCGCCGAGCACGACCGGGCGCGTCAGCACCGAGAGTTCGGCACGCAGGTCGGGCATCTTGCCGGCTTCGCCTTTCGGCAGCGCGGCGAGCAGCCCGGCGATCGCAACCAGGCCGAGGCCCGCGGTCGCCGCGAACGACATGCGCCAGCCGATGATCTGGCCGAGCCAGGTCGCGGCCGGCACGCCGCCGACGTTCGCGATCGTCAGGCCCATGAACATCGTCGCGACCGCGCTGGCCTGCTTGTCGCGCGGCACGAGGCTGGCCGCGACCACCGAGCCGAGCCCGAAGAATGCGCCGTGGTTGAGGCTCGTCACGAGGCGGGCGAGCAGCAGCGTCGTGTAGCCCGGCGCGAGCGCCGACAGCAGGTTGCCGATCGTGAAGATCGACATCAGCGCGATCAGCGCCGAGCGGCGCGACCAGCGCGCGAGCAGCAGCGTCATCAGCGGTGCGCCGACCATCACGCCGATCGCATACGCACTGATCAGCATGCCGGCTTGCGGAATCGACACGTGCACGCCGTCGGCGATCACGGGCAGCAGGCCCATCGGCGAGAACTCGGTCGTGCCGATGCCGAACGCACCGGCGGCGAGTGCCAGCAGCGGTAGCGCGGCGCTGCCGGCCGGGCGGGAAGGAGAGGAAGAGGTGGGGTTCACGCGATGAGCTCCTGTAGTCGAGGAACAACGGCACGGGGCCGGTGAGGACAGGGCGAAGTGTGCCTGGATGACTTTTGCGGAAAAAGCCGCGTACGGACGAAATTATCTTGATTTCATCTCAACAATGCAGCGTGCGTATGAAGCGTGCTGGTGGAGTCGGTGAACGAGGGTGCTGGGTGAAAGCAACGTGTAATGAAAAGGGCGCGGCTTTTGGCCGGGAGATCGCGATTCTTCGGCGGTTTCACGTGGACTGACGGTCGCTTCGCCCGGTGCTCCGGCAGTCGTCCGCCGGCTGTCCGGCGACGCATGGACGTGCGGATCGGGCGGGCCGGCCAGGGGACGGCCATCCCGCTGCGCGAGCGTCGCATCATTGCCGATCAACCTTTGCAGACAAGGCGCGCGGGCAAAAAAAGCCCCGGCCACAGGGGGACCGTGACCGGGGCAGAAAGGCATCCTCTCTTTGGCACGAGGGTTGGATGCGCGCGAAGTATATTTCGACGCATGACAATTCGAACCGGCGTTAAACGGCCGTTTTTGGTGTCAATTTAAAAATGCCGGCGCTGCGGCGCCGTCCGTCAGTTTTCTGAAAGATTTTTCTCGCGCGCGATGTCGGTGTTTAGCACGCCACGGCAGCTAAACCAACGGTTTGACGGAGGGCGATGTCCGGCCGTCGAGCGACGGAGCAAATCGTGCCGCTCGATCGTGTGCCGGACGCGTCGGACGAACCGCGCCCGGTCAGCCCGCTTCGCCGGCCGCGTCGCGCACGGCCTCGAGAAACCGCGCGACGATGGGCGAAGGGGGCACGGCCGCGCCGTCGAACACGAACTCGATGTCGAAGCGGCTCGCGAGTTCGTCGAGCGCGACGAGCCGGACCGTGTGCGGACAGGTCGGCGACGCGCTTTCCGGCACGAACGCACAGCCCATCCCGGCCGCGACGAGGCCGATCAACGTCGGAATGTCGCTGCCGACCTGCGCGATACGCGGCGTGAAGCCGGCCTGCTGGCACTGCGCCATCAGGAACCGGTGGTGCGCGGCCGAGCGCTGCGCGTCGAACCAGACGAACGGCTCGTTCGCGACGTCGGCCAGCGTGCGCGGCGCGGTGAAGCGTCTGCCGGGCGGCGCGGGCATCGCGAGCACGAAGCGGTCGCTCAGCAGCCGCACGCCCGACAGGTGCGGCGCCTCGTCGCGACGCCACGCCATGATCCCGCCGTCGAGCTGGCCGCGCACCAGCGCGCTCGCCTGTTCGGCCGACAGCATCGGCGCGATCGACAGCTTCACGTCCGGGCACGTGTCGCGAAACGCCTTGAGGACGTTCGCGACGACGGGCAACGGCAGGCAGTTCGGCAACGCACCGAGCCGCAGTTCGCCCAGTTGGCCGGCCGCGCAGCGCAACGCGCGCTCACGGCTGTCCTGCAGCGTCGCGAGCAGGCCGGTCGCGTCCTGCAGGAAGCTTGCGCCGGCCGCCGTGAGCGTGACGCCCGTTGCGCGGCGCACCAGCAGCGGCGTGCCGATCGCGTCCTCGAGTTCGCGGATCTGTCGCGACAGCGCGGGCTGGACGATGCCGGCCGCGCGGGCGCCGGCCATCACGCTGCCGGCTTGTGCGACGGCCACGAAGTAGCGCAGGTGACGCAGTTCGATCTGGCGCATACGGTATCAGCTCTCGTTCGTCGATATACCTGTGAAGCATAGCAAACGCCATTCGATGGTATTGGAAAGCATGGGGAGCGTGCCGTACGATGACCGTCATTGCCGCTCGCGCTCGCGCTCGCGAGTCGCGTGCGTTTCCTCCGTTCTCATTGGTCCCGTCCCATGCCGCTTCATATCCCGACCCCTTATATCCGCTCGCAAATCGCGTCCCGCCGGCTCGGCAGGACCATCCGGCTGAAGCTCGATGCGCTGCAGCCGTCGGGCTCGTTCAAGCTGCGCGGCATCGGTGCCGTCTGCGAAGCACGCCATGCGGCCGGCGCGCGGCGCTTCGTGTCGTCGTCGGGCGGCAACGCGGGCATCGCGGTCGCGTATTGCGGCCGCGAACTCGGCGTGCCGGTGCTCGTCGTCGTGCCGGAAAGCGCGTCGGCGCGTGCGCGTGAGCTGATCCGCGTGGAGGGCGCGGAGCTCGTCGTGCACGGTGCGAGCTGGGCCGAGGCGAACGCGTTCGCGCAGTCGGCGCTCGGCGAGCATGACGCGTTCGTGCATCCGTTCGACGACCGTGTGCTGTGGCAGGGCCACGCGACGATGATCGACGAGATGGCCGCGGCCGGCCCGAAGCCCGACGCGGTCGTGCTCGCGGTCGGTGGCGGCGGTTTGCTGTGTGGTGTGCTCGAAGGGCTGGCGCGCAACGTCTGGCATGACGTACCGGTGGTCGCGGCCGAAACGGAGGGCGCCGACTGCTATGCGCGCTCGCTCGCGCAGGGGCACCCGATCGAATTGCCGGCGATCGCGAGCATCGCGACGTCGCTCGGCGCGAAGCGGCCGTGCGATGCGGCGGTCGAATGGGCCGCGCGGCACGAGATCCATCCGGTCGTCGTGTCCGATGCGGACGCGGTGGCCGCGTCGCTGCGCTTCCTCGACGAGCACCGGATCGTCGTCGAGCCCGCGTGCGGTGCCGCGCTGGCCGCGCTCGAGCGGCCGGTGCCCGTGCTCGCGTCGGCGACGGAGATCGCTGTGATCGTCTGCGGCGGCGTGACGGCGACCGTCGAGCAGTTGCAGACGTTGCACGCGACATTGCGGTAGGCGGAGCGGCAGGTGCAAGCCGGCCTGTCGGGTGACGGCCGGAAATCACGGTGATCGTTCGCGGCGGCGTGACGGCGACCGTTGCGCAGATGCAGACGCAGCGCGTGACGTTGCGGCAAGTGGAGCGGTCGGCGCAAGCCTGCCTGTCGGGTGACGGCCGGATATCGCGGTGATCGTTCGCGGCGACGTGACGGCGACCGTTGGGTAGATGCAGACGCAGCGCGCGACGTTGCGGCAGGTGGAGCGGTCGGCGTAAGCCGGCCTGTCAGGTAATCGCCGAATAGCTGCCGATCCCGGCGAACATGGACGTCGGCAGCGCATGCCCGCCGCGAAGCGCTGGCACTGCCCGCGGCGCGGAAATTCCTGTGAGGAAAGAAGGGGACGGGTGCGTATCGTCGCGCTGCGCCGGGTGCGGCCGCGCGCGACGATACGGGCGGCCGGTCAGTTTGCTGCCGGTGCGCTCGCGCTGGACGGTGCGGACGAGGCGACGGGGTTGGCGGCGGCAGGGGCGGGCGATGTGCTCGACGGTGCCGATGCCGATACGGGCGCCGATGCGGCGGACGTGGGGGCAGTCGTGGCCGGGGCCTGCGTCGCAGCGGCGTGCGCCGATGCTGCTGCGGCAGGTTGCGATGCCGAACTGGAAGCAGGCGCAGGCGCGGAAACCGGCACGGGAGCCGGCGCCGAGGCGGATGCCGATCCGGAGGCCGGTGCGGGCGTCGACGAGGCGGCCGGAGCGGATGCCGCACCCGAAGCCGGTACCGACCCCGAAACCTCGGCGTTCTACGTGCGCGACGGCGACGAGCGCGTCTGCCTGTTTCGCGCGTATGCCCAGCGTGCCGTCCACACCAACGTGCGCGAAGGCGACCGTTTCCCGCTCGAGGTCGGGGCGGC